>JAZFPY010000216.1:0-8285 GCA_036444875.1 Woeseiaceae bacterium
GCGATGACATTGCCGGCCCCGCGTTCTCCGTAGGCCAATTCCGGTGCAATCGTCAATTCTCTGGTTTCTCCCACCTTCAATACAACGACACACTGATCCCAGCCCCGTATTACCCGTCTGGCGCCCAGCATGAAGCTGAAATACTCATCGCGGTCAACAGAGCTGTCAAATTTCTCTCCCCTGCTGTTTTCCGCTGTTGCATCATAAAGCCAACCCGTGTAATGCACGACGGCTATCTGACCATTCTCGGCCGTGTCGCCGGCCCCTTCTTGCAGAATTCTCATCGAAAGGCCGGGCGCGATTTCCACCAACGCTAACTCTGCTTTTTGAGCCGCTTCTTCGGCGGCCGGGGCAGCATCTGTAATTTGACCAGACGTATCCGATGCGCGCTCATCACAGGCTGTCAAAACAAATAACAAGGCAAATATTGAAATTGATTTCCTGAAATTCATCCTGTTCCATTCCTTTGTGAAGTGACGGCGACGCGCCGAACTATTGCCTGTACGCTTGGCTGCACGCCGCACAATAATGAAAATCCTAGTTGGATTTGTCGAAATCCAGCGATGCCGAATTAATGCAGTATCTCAGACCCGTCGGTTCCGGACCGTCTTCGAAAACATGACCGAGGTGAGCGCCGCAATTGCTGCACACGACTTCCTCACGCGTCATCCCATGGCTCGTGTCCGTCACCGTTTTGACGTTCTCCGCTGCCAGCGGCAGCCAAAAACTCGGCCAGCCGGACCCGGACTTAAATTTGTGCGCGGAACTGAACAACTCCGCTTCGCAACAGATACACCGGTAGGACCCGTCTTCTTTATGGTCGACATACTTGCCTGTAAACGCGCGCTCCGTCCCCTTGTTTTGCGTAACCTCGTATTGCTCGTCAGTCAGCTTGTCCCGCAGATTGTCTCGCTGCTTCCTGGAATCAACCACCGGATTTTTCATTGCGCACCCCCTTTCCGAATTCTACACACATGACGGCTTCGCAACCGCCCAGTACAATCATATTCTCCAAGGCGCTTGGCCACATCCAGTTAGAACGGAGGACAATATGTCTCAAGTCCCTGCTTTTGCCACTGTCGATCCGGCACACGGCATGACCGAGGCCAGCCCGGGACATGTCCAGAACCTCGTCGCCGGGTCCTGGCTCGATGCGGATCATGTCCGGGACGACATCATTGACCCGATGAACGGCCAAAGGTTTCTCCATGTTCCCGATACACGGGTTCACGCGCCGTTTATCGAGGGGCTCAGGAGCTGCCCCAAGTCCGGATTGCACAATCCGCTCAAGAACCCTGATCGATACCTCGCACTTGGCGCTATCTGCGCCAGGGCGGCCGCATTGCTCCGACAGGATGACGTTGCTGATTATTTCACCCGACTCATCCAGCGCGTGATGCCCAAGAGCTGGCCACAATGCGCCGCTGAAGTGACGGTAACGAGAGTGTTTCTCGAGAATTTCTCCGGCGATAGGGTGCGCTTCCTGAGTCGCGGGTTTTCGAATCCGGGGGATTACCAGGGACAGGAAACGCACGGCTACCGTTGGCCCTTTGGTCCAGTGGTCGTTATCGCGCCCTTTAATTTCCCAATCGAGATTCCTGCTCTGCAGGTCATGGGCGCTTTGTTCATGGGCAACCGTCCATTAGTCAAAGTCGACTCCAAAGTCAGCGTTGTTTTCGAGCAATTTCTTCGCCTGCTTATCCACGCCGGTCTGCCACCGGCCGACGTGGACTTGATTCACTGCCCTGGCGCCGAGATGGGCAAACTGCTTGACGAAGCAAGAGATAACATCCGCATGGTGCAGTTCACGGGCTCGAGCTCTGTCGCTGAACATGTTTCGACCGTCGTTAACGGCGCCGTCCGGCTCGAGGACGCCGGCTTTGACTGGAAAGTAATTGGCCCGGACTTTCAGGCGAATTGGCTGGACTATGTCGCCTGGCAATCAGATCAGGACGCATACAGTGCCTCCGGTCAGAAGTGTTCGGCGCAGAGCATAGTTTTCGTGCACGAGAACTGGGAAAAAGCGTTGTTGCCGAAGCTGGCCGAGCTCGCGGCACGACGCAAACTTGACGACCTTACGCTGGGACCGGTCCTGACCTGGACCAACGAAAAAATGCTGGCGCACATTGATGCCCTGCTGGCGACCCCCGATGCGGAGTTGTTGTTTGGTGGCAGAACGCTCGAAGGTCACTCAATTCCGGTCTGTTACGGCGCACTCGAGGCAACGGCGGTCCGAGTACCATTGAGCGCGTTCGGCACGGCTCAGTTCGAGCTCATAACGACTGAGTTGTTTGGTCCGTTCCAGATCGCTGTGACCTATACCGATGCCGAGCTGCCGATGCTGCTCGACATCCTGGAACGGATTCCGCATCACCTGACTGCGGGCGTTGTCAGCAACGATGCCCTTTTCCTGCAGAAAGTGCTGGGCGCGACCGTCAATGGCACGACCTATTGCGGCATGCGCGGCCGCACCACGGGCGCACCGCAAAATCACTGGTTCGGCCCATGCGGAGATCCGCGTGCTGCCGGGATCGGTACGCCCGAAGCGATTATTGCCACCTGGAGTGGTCACCGCGAAATCGTTTCCGACCAGGGACCGCTGCCAGATGGCTGGTCAACGCCACCACCAACGTGAACGATAGCGCTACCGAGTTTCACGACGTTTCATTGCGCCGAGGCGATGTAGTCGCTCTCGAAAATGTCTCGTTGAAGCTCAAGTTGGGACAAACCACGGCAATTCTCGGCGAGAGCGGGAGCGGCAAATCGACCCTCGTACAACTGATTATCGGGCTTCTCCGTCCCGATTCCGGAACAGTAAAGACGCTGGGTGCAAACATCGACTACGACAAACCAAGGCCCCTTCGGAAGAGAATCGGCTACGCGATTCAGGGCGTGGCGCTTTTTCCGCATCTCAGGATCCGCGATAACATCGTGTTGCCCGGCAGGCTGAGCGGCTGGAGCGAACCGGACAGCACATCGCGACTCAAGGAACTGCTTGACCTGATGCAACTACCGGAAGAGGTGCTCGGCCGGTATCCGCACGAACTGTCCGGCGGCCAGCAGCAACGAGCCGGATTGTGCCGCGCAATGATGCTGCATCCTGAACTCCTGCTTCTCGACGAACCGTTTTCGGGGCTGGACACCCTTACACGGCGAAGCATCCACGAGCAGTTTCTGAGCTTGCAACAACACGAGGCAGTTTCCTGTGTGCTCGTCACGCACGATCCGCAGGAGGCAATCAATCTCGCACAGGATATCGTGGTAATGAGGAACGGCAGGCTTCAACAACACGGAACCGTCGACGAAGTGATGAATCGACCGGCAAACAGCTACGTTGGCCACCTTTGCACCGGGCTCTCGGGCAAGCTCGGATGAATAAGCGCTTCATGACAGCCTTCTCCCTGTTGCTCGCAGTCTCGGCTGCCCACAGCCAGGCAGTCGTCGTTGGCAGCAAGATGTTTCCGGAAAGCTATATTCTTGCCGAGATCAGCGCTCAGCTCCTGGAAGACCGCGGCTTTGAAGTGCGAAGGCGTCTCGGCATGGGCGGCACGAAGATCTGTTACGAGGCATTGCTGACCGGGGCGATCGATTTTTATCCCGAGTATACGGGGACGATCAGCGAGGTCATCCTCGCGCAGCCGGGGATCAGGAACGCCGCTGACATCCGGGCCGCGCTCGCCGAGCAGGGCCTGAGCTTGTTGTCGCCTATGGGCTTCAATAACACCTATGCAATAGCAATCCCTTCGCATCTTTCAAGAAGCGCGGGTCTTCTCAAGATTTCCGATCTTCGCGATCACGACGACTTGAGAATTGCCTTTCCGCACGAGTTCCTGAATCGTCAGGATGGCTGGCCCGGCCTGAAGGTCTTGTACGGGCTGACCCAGGACGTAGACGGCATCGATCACGGCCTGGCTTATCAGGCCATCGAGGACGGACAACTGGACGTCATTGCCGCCTATTCGACCGACGGCGAGCTCACTCGTTACGACCTCGTGCTACTCGAGGATGATCTCGAGTACTTTCCCGAATATTTTGCGGCCTATCTGACACATGATCGATTGCCTGCCGAAGTACAGGTGGTGCTCGAGTCAATGAGCGGCAGAATCGACGATGCGAGAATGCAGCAGCTCAATCGGCTGGCAATGGAACCGGGAATCAGCATTCCGAAAGTCGCGGCGCAATTTCTCCGTGACGCGGGCCTGGTTTCGGCGACTGACGCCCGACCGACAGTACTTCCGCGGCTTTGGCGAAACACGCGACGGCATCTGAAACTGACTGCGACGGCATTATCGCTGGCGATTCTGGTCGGCGTTGGTATCGCGCTGCTCGTGCACCGGCGCCGAACACTGGCCAACGCATTTCTCTATTTCGCGAGTCTCTTGCAGACGATTCCGTCAATCGCGTTGCTCGCCTTGCTGATTCCGTTCATGGGCATCGGACAAAAGCCGGCTATCCTCGCATTGTTTCTCTATTCTCTCCTGCCGATTGCACGAAGCACGATCACAGCCTTGCTCACGATACCGCCCGCTTATCGCCAGGTGGCGGCCGCAATGGCTATGAGTCGGCGACAGGAATTTCGGTATTTGTTGCTGCCGCTTGCGATGCCGCACGTCATCGCCGGAATACGGACGGCAGCGGTAATCAGCATCGGCACCGCGACGCTCGCGGCATTTATTGGCGCGGGCGGGCTGGGAGACCCGATCGTTACCGGTCTGGCTTTGAACGACAGCTCGCTGATTCTTCAGGGCGCCATTCCGGCAGCCATGCTCGCAATCCTGACCGAACTGTTCTTTAGTGGCATGGAGCGAGCGCTGGTCGTCCCGCACATGCGGAGCAACGATCCGCAGATTTAAGCTTTCGATCGTTGTTCGTGATTGCCGGTATTTTCGGCTTGATCGTCTGAAGTCTCGGACGGTTGGTCCGAGGTTTCGGACTGTTGGTCCGAGGCTTCGGACTGTTGGTCCGAGGCTTTGGACTGTTTCTGGTCGAGACCCAACAGGAAGTGATTCATGCGGCGGACGTAGTCTGCCGGGTTGTCGAGCTGGGCTCCTTCGGCAAGCAACGCGTGATCGAGAACAATTTCTGACAATTCATCGAACTTGCTGCTGTCGGTTTCCGCGGACAACCTCTTCAACAGCGGGTGGCTGACGTTGATTTCCAGAATCGGTTTCGACTCCGGCAGCTTTTGCCCGGTTGCCTCGAGCATGCGTCGTAGTTGAGGACCCAGATCCTGTTCGCCAGCGACGACGCAGGCCGGTGATTCGACGAGGCGCTGGCTGACGTTGACCGCCTCGACCCTGTCTTTAAGAACCTGCTTGATACGCTTCAGCAGTGGCTTATGCTCGTCGTTTACAGCCTGTTGCGTGATCTCCCCTTCCGCGTCGGGCAGGGTCAGTTGACCGCGGCCAATATCCTGAAAGGTCTTGCCTTCGAATTCCGACAGGTGACCGGCCATCCACGGGTCGATGCGATCATATAACAGCAACACTTCGATACCCTTTTTCCTCAGCTGTTCAAGATGCGGACTTGCGTTTGCCGTCGCAAAGTTTTCGGCGAGGATGTAGTAGATTTTGTCCTGCTCGGCTCCCGCACGGCCGACGTAGTCCACGAGCGACTGGTCCTGTTTGTCAGTTCCGGTATGGGTGCTTGAGAATCGAAGCAGTCTTGCCAGCTTCTCGAAATTTTTCTGATCCTCTACGAAACCCTCTTTGACGACCTGCCCAAACTCGTTCCAGAACTTTTCGTAGTCCTCTGGATTGTTCGTCGCCATCTTGCTCAACATATCGAGCACCCGGCGTGTTAATGCTTTGCGCATGGCTGAGAGTTCAGGATCACGCTGCAACATCTCCCGCGATATATTTAGCGGCAGATCGGCAGAATCGACGATTCCTTTCACGAAACGCAGGTACAAAGGAAGAAACTGCTCCGCCTCGTCCATGATAAAGACGCGCTGCACATAGAGCTTCAGTCCCCGCGGTACTTCCCGGTTCCAAAGATCGAACGGCGCGTTCGCCGAAATGTAAAGGAGGCTCGTATACTCCTTCTTGCCTTCCACCCGGTTATGGCTCCAACAAAGCGGGTCCGCAAAGTCGTGCGAAAGATACTTGTAGAATTCCTTGTATTCGTCTGCGCTGATTTCCGATCGCGACCTGGTCCACAGGGCCGTTGCCGAATTGACTGTTTTCGGCTCTGAATCGGTATCACCCGCCTTGGATAAAAGGACCGGAAAAGCGATGTGGTCCGAATACTTGTGAATCAGGGTTTCGAGACGCAGTGACTCCGAGAATTCGGACTCTGCGTCCTTGAGGTGTAAAGTGACGCGGGTTCCCCGTTCCGGGAGATCCGCATTTTCGATCGAAAACTCGCCCTGACCATCAGACTCCCAGCGAACGCCCTGGTCCGCCGGCAGCCCCGCTCTTCTGGATTCCACCTCCACTTTGTCCGCGACGATGAATGCAGAATAGAAGCCGACGCCGAATTGCCCGATCAGCTGAGCGTCTTTCTGCTCGTCACCGGTCATGTGCTGAAGGAAGTCGGCGGTTCCGGACTTTGCAATGGTACCGAGATTTTCGACGAGTTCGTCCCGGGACATGCCGATACCGTTGTCTATCAGAGCAACGGTCTTTGCGGTGTCATCGTACTCAATGCGGATCTTGAGGTCCGGGTCCTCCTGCAACAACTCGGGAGCGGCAAGCGCTTCGAACCGAAGCCTGTCCGCTGCATCAGAGGCGTTCGATATCAGTTCCCGCAGGAATATTTCCTTGTTGCTGTACAATGAATGGATCATCAGGTGCAGCAGCTGCCGCACTTCGGTCTGGAACCCCAGTACTTCCCGGCCCTGGTTCTCGCTCACCTTTTTCGTCTCCTCAAATACAGGTCACACAACGACAGACACGATAGTGCCAATCTGAAATATTTCAAGGGCCTTATGAGGATCCGCTCGACACCTTGTAGCGTCGAACGATTTGTGCCGTGAACAGAATCTAGCTTGCCGCGATCGCTTGCGGCACCGGAATGATGACCGCCCGGAAGAGCAGGCCGACCAGCAACAATGCGACAACTGCCAGTGCGAGCGGTGGGTGCGTGAGTGCAAGAACGATGCCTGCAACTTGCACGCTAATTGATCCAAGCAGGAAAAGGATTCGCTGAATCGCACGCCGCAGCTGCTCCGCGATTAGCGGCGCCGCATAAAAGAGATCCTCGATCTCGTCGAGGTATTGAATCAGGCGCTCCACAACTTTTTCACCTGTCCTTTACCCTGCGACTGACAGCAACGGATCGGCGCGTTTTTGCTCGGC
The DNA here is from genome assembly GCA_036444875.1 of Woeseiaceae bacterium. Taxonomy (GTDB): domain Bacteria; phylum Pseudomonadota; class Gammaproteobacteria; order Steroidobacterales; family Woeseiaceae; genus JACZWL01. The sequence goes on from JAZFPY010000216.1 coordinate 7,299, forward strand.
GGTAGATATTTCAGCTTCCTGCAATGCCACTGCGTTGAATTTCTTTGCATGAGCAATCGCAAGATGAAAGAGCTCCCAGCGCTTCCTTGCTGCTTCGTTTGTTAGTACCTCGACGGGCGAGTCTGTTTGTGAATAATTCTTTGACATACTCATGTTGTCTTGAATCGTTAGTCACTAATGCGGACTATAGACACCTGATACCACCACCGCCGTGAGACAGATCACAGCTTGCTTTGCAAATAGAATTACACCTTGAGTTTTTGTCAGAAGAGAGAACTCGTTCGAGTTTTATCAGGGTGATGTGTACTTTATCGTAGTACATAATCTGCTTGTCTTTAATAATAGACGACTGCGTCACAAAAAGAGGGGCAACGCGTGTAAGAACGCAAAAAAAGCAATTCTTTTTTCGCGAAAGGGAGGAAATATTATCTGGTTTTTCTGCCCGGCAGAGCCTGACGATCGTGGTGCGCGTTTTTCTTATTCTTCGGACCAGTTGCGTTTAATCTGCTCCGTCCAGTTTCTGTAACCTTTCCAGGTGTACAGCGACGGATCGATCCCGCCACGACGCTCTTTGGGAACAGGCGCTTTGGAAACCCATTTGCGGTACTGTTGCCAGGCGTCCGCGTCGGACGAACCATTCGAATGCGAGTCTGCGCCTCGTCCAGAATTTACCGATTCCGACTGCGTTGGGGAATCTTCTGATTCCGATTGCGTTTCGGCGCTGTGGTCACTTGCCCAATTGATTTCTTTGCTGTCCTGCATATCGGTTTGTCCGGTACATCCTTTGAGCAAATGCTACGTTGCCGGCCAACAATGTCACAGGAACTGCATCACACTGCCGGCAGTGATTTTCTACATAAAGATCAATGTGTTACAGCTGATTTTTACTTAATCATCGGCCCGATCTGTAACACCTTGCGATCCATTTAACAGAATACGACCCGCCTGGGGCAGCGGCCTATCTTGTCACCTGGTAACACGGGGAGT
>JAZFPY010000217.1:0-2403 GCA_036444875.1 Woeseiaceae bacterium
AATCAGTACACCCTCGTCATCGATATGCCTGCTTTCCGCAGGCATTGATCCTGGCGTGATGCCGCCGATGTCTGCATGGTGCGCACGCGACGCGAAAAAAAACAAAGGCTGGTCTGAATCGGCGAAGTAGGGCGTTACAACAGTGAGATCGGGAAGATGGGTGCCGCCCGCGTACGGCGAATTGAGCAGTATCGAGTCGCCCGGCAAGAGATCGTTACCCCTGGCGTCAATAACGCTCCGTACGCTTTCGCCCATTGAGCCCAGATGCACAGGCATGTGCGGCGCGTTCGATACCAGCCGGCCCTCCGCATCAAATAACGCGCAGGAAAAATCCAGGCGCTCGCGAATGTTCACCGAGATAGCCGTATTCTGCAGCACGGTGCCCATTTGCTCGGCAATGTGCATGAAGAGATTGTTGAACACCTCGAGCCTGACCGGATCCGGCCCGGTGTCCTCGCCAACATCATCGGATACAGCTTCAGCCTGCTCTTGTTTCTCCAGTATGAGGTGTCCCCATTGATTCACCCGACCGAACCAGCCGGCATCGATGACGGTCGTGCTGTTGTCTTCCGCAACGATGGCGGGACCATCGATTTCGGTACCGGACCCGAGAGTGCTTCGCTTGAATATCGGTAACTCCTGCCAGCCGTTGCCGACCCACACATTCGCGGCACCATCGGGCGATGGATCAGCCCCGGCATCGATTACCGGATCGCGAAACAGCTGCTCGTAGCCGGTAGCCTCGACACGAATCGTTGCGATGATCAGCTTGCCGGAACCGACACCGGCACCGAAACGGCTGCGATAGCCCTGTCTGAATGCATCCTCCATCTCGTCGAAACCTGAAGGCGCCACATTCAGAATCGTGTCCGAACCAGCCACGCGCAGGCCTACCCGCGTTTCGAACTGACGGTTGTTCCCGGGGACTTGTTGTTCCGCCAGCATTTCATCACAGAGATTGAATAGCTGCGCGATCGGCTCCTGAAGTTGCTCGAGGTGTTCGGCAGAAAATTCAAGGTCTATCGATTGCTGCTGTTCAACGCGGATGTTGGACAGTCCCATTCCGTAGGCGGAGAGCACACCGGCCAGCGGGTGCAGCCAGATCGTCCTGATACCCAGAACGTCAGCAACCTGACAGGCATGCTGGCCAGCCGCGCCGCCGAAGCAGCAAAGTGTGAAATCGCGAACGTCCTCCCCACGCTCTATCGTGATCTTGCGAATCGCGTTCGCCATGTTCTCGACAGTGATCGTCAGGAAACCGGTAGCGATGGACTCCGGACTTGCATTGACACCGCTGTCCCTGGAAATCTCCAGCGCCAATTCATCAAACTTCGATAGAACCGCTTCCTTGTCCAGCGGCATGTCCGCGGCCGGGCCAAAAACGCTTGGAAAATACTCGACCGGAATTCGGCCGAGCAACACATTCGCGTCGGTAACAGTCAACGGCCCGCCACGCCGGTAGCAAACCGGGCCCGGATTTGCGCCGGCTGAGTCTGGCCCGACCTGATAGCGCGCATCCGAATAACGAAGGTGTGAACCACCGCCCGCGGCAATCGTATGAATTCGCATCATCGGCGCGCGCAGGCGCACACCGGCGACTTCCGAATCGTTACTCCGTTCGTATTCGCCGCTGTAGGCAGACACATCGGTCGATGTGCCGCCCATATCAAAGCCAATCAGCTTTTCAAGTCCTGCCGCCGTCGCGGTTTCCACCATTCCGACAACACCGGCAGCAGGTCCGGACAGGATGCTGTCTTTGCCGCGGAAGTTCTCGGCAAGAGCGAGCCCACCGTTGCTTTGCATGAACAAAATGCGGTGCGGAACTTCGACTTTGGCCAGAGCGCCTCTCAAGCTACCGATATAATTATTCAGGACAGGAGTCAGATAGGCGTCGGCAAGTGTCGTTTCGGCACGACTGATGAACTTAATCAGCGGCTCTACATCGTGCGAGGCGGAAATCTGCTGAAATCCAAGGTCTTTCGCAATCTCGGCGATGCGTTCTTCGTGTGCCGGGTATCGGTAACCATGCACCAGACAGATCGCGACCGATGAAATACCATCCGTAAGGCATTGCTCAAGCGCTCTTGTAACTTCGGCTTCGTCCAGGGGTGTAAGTACTTCACCTTCTACGTTGAGTCGTTCCTGCGCTTCAATCACTCGGCTATGGAGCGGCGCGGGCTTGACAATATTCAAGGCAAAGATGTCAGGTCTGTTCTGATAACCGATCGCCAGGCTGTCACCGAATCCCTGCGTAACGACCAAAGCTGTGTCCATTCCCTGGCGCTCAAGCAGTGCGTTGGTCGCGACCGTTGTGCCCATTTTGACGGCATAAATTGGTGCCTTGCTGCCCCCGCCCGAGGACCAGCGGCCTATCGCCTGACGTACTCCCTCGGCGGCCGCATC
>JAZFPY010000218.1:0-2902 GCA_036444875.1 Woeseiaceae bacterium
GTTGTGATTGTTTACGTGACGCTGACGATTCCACAGGCGATTCTCGTGGAATCATTTCTCAGTTTTCTCGGACTCGGCGTTCAGGAGCCGCAGACTTCCCTTGGCGCACTGGTAAATGGCGGGGTCAGCCAGATGGAGCGCGCGCCCTGGATGCTATTCATACCTGCCGTGCTGCTGGCAGTGGTCCTGCTGTGCTTCAATTTTTTGGGAGACGGATTGCGGGACGTTTTCGATCCGAGGCAGGAGGCTAAATGAGCCTGCTCGAAATCAACGGCCTCAGTATCAGTTATCCGGGATCAGCGGCAGTGCTCGATGGCTTGAGTTTCGCTATCGAGAAGGGAGAATCGCTGGGCCTGGTCGGGGCATCAGGTTCGGGCAAGACCCAGACCGCACTTGCGATTATGGGCTTGCTGCCCAAGAACGCCAGGGCAGCGGGAGGCGTTGTTTTCGATGGCAAGGAGCTGCTTGGCCGGCCGGAGCGAACGCTGAACCTGTACCGCACCAGGCGCATGGGCATCGTGTTCCAGGACCCGATGTCTGCGCTGAACCCGTATGTCCGGATTGGCGATCAACTGAACAGGATATTGCTCGAGCATGGCCTGGCAAGCGACGATGAAGCAGACAGCCGCTCGCTGGAAATGCTGCGACTGGTTGGCTTGCCCGATGTGGAAAGGCAGTTCAGGTCATATCCGCATCAGCTGTCGGGCGGCATGCGGCAGCGCGTGATGATCGCTGCAGCATTGATCGGTAAACCGGACCTCCTGATCGCAGACGAACCGACGACGGCGCTCGATGTCACGGTGCAGGCGCAGATTCTGGGTCTGCTGCGCGGGCTAAGGCAGGAGTTCAATACAGCGTTGCTGCTGATAACGCATGACCTGGGTGTCGTCGCCGGCAATTGTGAGCGGATGATTGTGCTCAAGGACGGCAAACTGGTCGAAGAGGGTATGACGCCAGAGATCTTTGCGGAGCCCGTGCATCCGGTCACCAGGGCGATGCTCGCGGCAGCCAGGCGTTCAGACTTTCTGGCTCGTTCTCATGAGCGGACGCCAAACGATCAGACCCCCGTGCTCGAAATTGAAGGCCTTGCCGTTAGTTACGCCGTTCCCGGCGAAAGGAGAAGCCGGAAGAGATTGTCCGCGGTGCGGCAGCTGGGCATGACAATCGCGCCCGGTGAAACGGTTGCGCTCGTGGGTGAGTCCGGCTCCGGCAAAACCAGCCTGGCCCGCGCTATCGTCGGCTTGCTGCCCGTGCAGAGCGGTAAAATGGCGCTCCTTGGAAAACCGTTAACCGGCCGCGTCGAATCGAGGCCGAATGCGCTGCGTCGCGATGTACAAATGGTGTTTCAGGACCCGGCGGGATCGTTGAACCCGGCGATGCGCGTCGACGACATAATTACCGAGCCGTTAACGGTTCATGAGCCGGACAAGATCAAATCTGACAAGGAAGAAATCGTCGCAGCGATGCTTCGAAGAGTCGGGCTGGACGATGCCCTGAGAAAACGATTTCCGCACGAGCTGTCCGGCGGACAGGCGCAGCGCGTCGCGATCGCAAGAGCACTTGTTCTGAAACCGAAAATTCTGATTTGTGATGAAGCCGTGGCGGCACTCGACGGCTCAGTTCGTCAGGACATACTCGAACTGCTTCGGGCCGAGCAGCAACAATCGGGCCTGTCGTTGTTATTCATCACGCATGACCTGACGACGGTCAGGCAGATCAGCCATCGCGTACTGGTCATGTATCTCGGACGACTTTGCGAGCTGGCTGATACCGAGACCCTGTTCATGCGGCCGAAGCATCCGTACACCAAAGCGCTTCTCGACGCCGTACCGATTGCCGATCCGGCTATCGGCATTATTGTATCGAGCGATCTCGGCGAAGCGCCGTCGATGTTGCAGCCACCATCCGGGTGTGCGTTTCATCCGCGCTGCCCGTATGCAATCTTGCGCTGTAGCGATGATTTGCCTGAGCTCCAGGATTTCAAGAAAAGCAGCGCGGCCTGCCATCGGGCTGCTGAGCTGGCTCTGTAGGAAAAAGGTGTCAGGTTTATTTTTCTAACTCGTGAATAGTCCCGATGAATTGAAAAATAAACCTGACACCTTTTTCCTGTGGGCCGACCCCTTTTCAAAAACCGGACAACGGAATGGGCAGGGGGGCGCCGTTCACAGTTAGCAGGCCCTTTGTGTACTGGGCCCGCATTTCATAGAAGTCGCCGTCCTTCTGTAAGAACCCCATAGCGACAAGCGCGCCGGCTTCCGGGCTCATCGCCTGCGCCATGTCGAAGAGTTCCACGGGCAGCCGGATATCGGCGGACGCGTCAAGCGCAAGCAAAAGAGCGGGCCAGGAAAACTCTGCAACCGGAGCAGAGGCCGGCAGGTCGAAGCGTAGTTTGGTGGTCACTTTACCGCTCGGCAGCGTGACGTCGAATCGGTCAATCCGTATCTCAAAGCCTGCGGCAAGGAAGTTCCGAAGATCGGCTTCGATAAGCGGATACAGGTCTTTAATGGCGGACTCCGGATCAGCGGAGCCACGCGTATTTTGTAAGGCCTGTGCAATTCTGTGAAAAGAAACTGCATCGAGCCTGTTGAGAACGAGATCCATCGCGACGGCGATATTCTCGAAGTCCGGGATCCTGATGCCCGATATGTCGAGTTTCGAGGCGGCACTGAGCCGGTCACCGTCGATTTCACTGCTGGCGTTGAATGAGAGTTTGTTAAAGCCGGTTCCCTGGTCGTCGCTGTTTTCGATGTCGACCGGGCCCACCTCAAGCTGAATGCTACCGGTGCCAAAGCCATACGGGCTTTTTTCCTGGCGCCCCTCGATCGTCATGCCGCCGAATTTGATGCGGGCGCGCTCGTCCAGGATCGACCAGGGCAAAACGTCGCCTTTTACAGAAACCGAG
>JAZFPY010000219.1:0-21764 GCA_036444875.1 Woeseiaceae bacterium
ATCGCTCGCGGCCAGTCGTCTGAGTAGGCCATTGCTTCGACCGAAGGAAACAAATGCCGGCGGGATGTATACCCCGACTCTGCGTGCAACGCTTCTACGGAGGGCGTTACCTCTGGCAATGGTTCACTGTCGATGTTGGAGGACTGCACATCATCGGCAAACCCTGCCGCCGACAGCAGCATACCGATCGTTAACAGCGTCATCCAACTGGCTTTGAGCATGATCCGACTCCCTTTGTTCATGGCGGTATTCACCACGTCACTCGGGTCATTCAATCGATATTGTTATTGGTTTTTACAATCTGCCAGAAATCATTGCTGATTTCGTTCGTCTGCATCACGCCCATGACATCTGATTGCGTCACATTTTATGTAAGATAGCTGCTTGGTCACACGGATCCGGGCCAGCGAATCGGCTGACGACCGGTGCTGTCTGATCATTTGCGTATTTCCGTTGTTGACCGAAACTTGGCGTTGGAAACGTCAGAAAACGGAATTTACCAGGCTCACATTGGGACGGTTACAGTGGGGGGAGGTCACACTCACGAGGTCTGTAGCAGTTCGGTTTAATTTGTATGAATGATCGATTTAATTGGTGGGCGATACTGGGCTTGAACCAGTGACCTCTGCAATGTGACTGCAGCGCTCTCCCAACTGAGCTAATCGCCCACGGAACTACGTTTGAAGGACAGGAAAATCAATTTCCAAAGCCCACCGTGTTCAACGAATTCTAGCAAATTTGAGGCGTGCTTTAGCGAAGTCTGGTATTTGAGGGGCACTGTCGGTTGAGATGGCACGTACGAAGCAGCCGGGCAGGTGATAGACTTTCGACCGGCAAAAAACCAAGCACAGAAGCCCTGTCTATTTGGCCACGCGAAACATTGGTTTCTACTGGAGATAAGTGATGCGCCGACGCGAGTTTCTATTTTTGCTGCCGGCAAGCTTGGCCTTGCCTGGCGAGTTGTTGGCGGCTCGCCCGAACCCGTTTCGCGTCCGCACCATCACCGCGGGTGTCCCCTTGGCACTGGACGGTTGGGACCGACAGTTTCAACAGGCCGCCGCTTTTCTCGATGCTGCGCGAAGCGATTTTCAGGCTCGGGGATACGAGGTGCAGACATTGCGTATCGCCACCCAACCCCTGCCCGAATACCTGAGCGACTGGCCAAGTTCGGGAGGATTGCAGGTGCTTTCCGAGCTGGATGAATTTTGCCAGCAACAAGACCTGATCCTTAGCGTTGGCCCGATTATCAATTCGAATCAATACGAGCCCAAGCTGGCCGACTGGGCCGCGGAACTGATCCGCAGCACCAGTCGCATCAGCTTCACGGTAGGAATCGCCTCTGCCGACACCGGCGTCCACCCAGCCGCCATCCGATCGGCCGCCGAGACGATTACCGCCATCGCGCGAGCATCCGCAGGCGGAGAGGGCAACTTCCGTTTCGCGGCGACCGCGCACTGCCCGCCTGGTACACCGTTTTTCCCGGCCGCCTGGCACCGGGGCGAGCCATCCTTCGCCATCGGCCTCGAGACTCCGCCGCTGCTGCTCTCGGCGGTCAAATCGCTACCCGAGAACGTGCCCGCAGCGCGCCACATTGCCATGGCCATGGATACCGCCCTGGCGCCGGTGCAATCGCAGGCCGAAGCGATTGCCAGGCGTACCGGGCGATCCTACTTAGGGATCGACACGTCGCCGGCTCCAGGCCCCGACGCAAGCATCGGAGAGGTCATCGAAACCCTCACCGGCGTGCCGTTCGGCAGCGCCTCCACGCTGCGCGCCTGCGCTAGTATTACCGAAGGCCTCAAGAAGTTGCAGGTCAAAACCTGTGGCTATTCCGGACTGATGCTGCCGGTACTGGAGGACACGGTGCTGGCCAGGCGGGCGGCGGAAGGCCGCTACGGGATTGCAGAGCTGCTGCTCTATTCGAGTGTCTGCGGCACCGGCCTGGACGTAGTACCACTTCCCGGCGACAGCTCCGCGGAGTCATTGGCGTCGGTCATTGGGGACGTGGCCGCGCTATCGGCTAAATACCAAAAGCCGCTTTCCGCGCGGCTGTTTCCCGTTCCCGGCAAGATGGCCGGCGAAACGGTGACTTTCAACAATCCGTTCCTGACCGATTCGGTTGTGATGAAACTCGACTAATTCTGTCCAACGAGTGCTGGCGGCGAACTTTAGCTGTAGTCCTGGTACGACTTCTCCTCGATGATCTCCGAGCCGAGATGCAAGTTCACATCCTTTTTCGCCTGTGCGCGTTTGTCATTCGTGACATATACGGCTCGTGCTAACTCGATGAACCTTTCCCCGAAGCTGTTTTGCCGTTCCTCGTCGCGGATATCATCTTCGATTTCCCAGAGTTCCTCATTGATTGTTTTCAATTGCTGGTGAAGGTCTGCGATGACCTTGTCCTCCGTGACGGAGTCCGACCAGACATTGCTCAGTAACTCAAGTTCGTGACGGACATTTGCCACCTTTTGTGGATCATCGATCCGCTCGGATTTGATTTCCAGGATCGTAATCTTGTCGAGTAGCTCGCCGGGCGAAATGGGTACAAGGATTTCTTTCATTGTCTGCAGCGGGCATCAGTACTGGAGAGCAGAATATACTGCATTCGGCTGCCTGTAGCCGGGCAACTCATTGGGGCGACTAGAGTTGACAGAGCTTTTCGGCCGCAGTTGCCAGCGTGGCATCGTCTTTCGCAAAACAAAAGCGCAGCTTGTTGCCAGGCAGCGGCTCTTCGCAGAATACCGATATCGGTATTGAGGCGACGCCGATCTCCCTGGTAAGTCGCCTGGCGTAAGAGACGTCGTCCTCGTCGCTGATAGCAGAGTAGTCCAGGATCTGAAAGAAAGTGCCTTTTGCCGGCTCGAACTCGAAACGAGATGCGGTCACGAGATTGCAGAAATAGTCCCGTTTTGCCTGGTAAAAGGCCGCCAGTTGCAGATGATGCTGCGGTGTGGTTGTCATGAAGTCCGCGAGTGCATGCTGAATCGGTGTCACAACTGCGAAACAGTTGAACTGATGCACCTTTCGAAACTCCTCGGTCAGCGGCGCCGGTGCGATGCAATAGCCGACTTTCCATCCCGTCGCATGATAGGTCTTGCCAAAGGAAGAAATGACCAGGCTTCGTTGCCTCAGTTCATCGTGCATTAACATGCTTTGATGTCTGGCGCCGTCGAATACGATGTGTTCATAAACCTCGTCGGAGAGCAGAAGTATTTCGGTATCACGCACAATTTCGGCCAGTGAGTCGAGATCCGCGGCTGCCAGAATCGAGCCGATCGGATTCTGCGGGAAATTGAGAATGATGAGGCGCGTCTTATCGTTTACTGTATCGGCGAGACGCTGCCAGTCGATGTGAAAATCAAAGCCATCGCCGGCGCTGGTCAGCGGAATATGCACCGTGCGGCCGCCCGCGAGCGTGATCGCCGGCCCGTATGAATCGTATGCCGGATCGAAAACGATCACATCGTCTCCGGGCCTCACGATCGCCTGAATCGAGCTGAACAGCCCTTCGGTCGCTCCGTTGCACACGGTAATTTCGGTGTCCGCATCGGCAGACCTGCCGTAGAGACTTGCAACTTTCGCAGCGATGGCTGCGCGCAATGCCGGCACGCCGGGCATCGGTGCATATTGATTGGCGCCTGAGCGCAGATAATGCTCGATCAATGACAGCAAGTCATCGGGTGGTTCGAAGCTCGGAAAACCCTGCGAAAGATTGATGGCATTGCAATCGAGAGCGAGCTGGCTCATGACCGTGAATATCGTCGTGCCCACGTCCGGCAGTTTGCTTGATATGAGAGGCTGCATAGCGCCGTGACGATGGCATCCGGGTCGAGGCGATGTCAATGGATGGCTGGTCTGCGAGGAATGCGCAGCCTGGCAGGCGACCGCTCAAGTGGGCGTAGCAATCGGCCCGGCCTCTGAGTCATAATCGCCGTCGGTCCGCGTCGGCTCCCCCGCGACGGTCAGCCGTGAACCCCGTCAGGCCCGGAAGGGAGCAGCGGCAGCGGTGACACCGGGTGCCGGGGACGGGCTGGCGCGGGCCTTCTCACAGGAAATTGTGGTTTGTCGACAGTGCCCCATTGGTTACACTGGTCGATCTGGCCGGCAATCGATCTTCACAGACAAAACGCTAACAAACATGAGTTATCTCGTTCTCGCCCGAAAATGGCGCCCGAAAAACTTTTCTGAGACGGTGGGGCAGGAGCATGTTCTGCAGGCACTGACCAATGCTCTGGAAAGCGGGCGCTTGCACCACGCCTACCTGTTTGCCGGAACACGTGGCGTTGGCAAGACGACGATTGCACGCATTCTTGCCAAGGCGCTGAACTGCGAGACAGGCGTTACTGCAAGTCCGTGCGGCAAATGTTCGGCCTGTGTGGAGATCGACGAAGGCCGCTTCGTCGATTTGATCGAAGTCGACGCGGCGTCGAGGACCAAAGTCGAGGATACGCGCGAGCTCCTGGACAACGTGCAATACGCACCCGCGAGCGGCCGCTATAAGGTCTATCTGATCGACGAAGTGCACATGCTGTCGAGGAGCTCGTTCAACGCATTGCTGAAGACGCTCGAAGAGCCGCCGCCGCACGTCAAGTTTCTGTTGGCCACCACCGATCCCCAGAAACTTCCGGTGACCGTTTTGTCGCGATGCCTGCAGTTTAATTTGAAACGCCTGACACCGAAGTTGATAAAGGACCGCCTCGCGCATATCTGCGAAGCTGAAAAGGTTAAGGCTGATGTACCGGCTTTGGCGATGCTGGCGCGGGCGGCGGACGGCAGTCTGCGTGATGCGCTGAGTCTTCTTGACCAGGCGATTGCTTATTGCGGTGGAGATGTTCTGGAAGAGCCCGTCGGTGTGATGTTGGGCACGATCGACCGGCAACACGTCTCAGCACTGTTAAAACTGCTTGCAAGCGGCGATGCTCCGGGGCTTCTCGGTGCCATTGCCGAAATCGACCAGCAGTTTCCCGACTATGCCCGGCTGCTGGAGGATCTTGCGAGATCCCTGCAGCGAATCGCCGTATATCAGGTCGTGGGGGCAACGGACATGGAGGACGACCTCGCCGAGGGCGAACTTGCGGAGCTCTCGGCAAACATGGCGGCCGAAGACGTACAGCTCTTTTACCAGACAGCAATACTCGGCCGCCGTGATCTTCATCTTGCACCGGACCCGAGATCTGGCGTCGAGATGACGCTTCTGCGGATGCTGGCGTTTCAACCGCCCGGAGCGGCGAGACACAGCGATGCGAATAGTCCAGGTCTGCAGGCAAGGGATAATTCCACGGGCGATGCCGGATCGAAATCGGCCCCGCTTGCTCCGGTCGCCACCGAGGCGAAGGAGCCTGTCAGGGAAAAGTCGGAGTGGCAGGACCCGGACTGGAGCATCCTGATCAAGGAGCTGAACCTGACAGGCGCCAACAAACTGCTTGCCAGCAACTGCGCGTACCTGCACCGGGAAAACCATACTCTGTATTTCAATCTGGATAGCCGCTCGGAGTCGCTGTTGACCAAGTCGCGGCAAAAAGCGCTTGCCGCGGCCGTATCCGAGAGGTTCGGCGAACCGCTGCGAGTTCAAATAACCGTCGCGAAGTCTGCCCCGGACACGCCGATACAGGAGGAAGCCAGACGGGTCGACGAGGAAATGGAGGCCGCCCGGGCGTCACTCGAGTCCGATCCGAATGTCAAAGCGTTGCAGGATATGTTCGGTGCGCAACTGAATCCGGACTCCATCGAACTGATACATCAGGCGTCGGGCGAGACCCAGGCGTCCGACAAGCAGTCGTCATCGACGGACTAGTCAGGAGCAAAGCATGAAAGGGGGCATCGGCCAGCTGATGAAACAGGCCCAGCAAATGCAGGCCGACATGAAAAAGGCCCAGGAGGAAATGGCCAAGCTCACTGTGACGGGCGAGTCAGGTGCCGGCATGGTGAAGATTACGATGACCTGTCAGCATCAGGTACAAGCCCTGGAAATCGACGAATCGCTGATCGGCGATGACAAGGAAATGCTCGAGGACCTGATCATTGCTGCATTCAATGACGCAATTCGGCGCGTTGAAAAAATGATTCAGGAAAAATTCTCAGGCGTAGCATCGGGCCTTGGCCTCCCTGCCGGCATGAAGTTGCCTTTCTGATTGCCGAAAACTGCGTGTCTTATTCCCCGCTCCTGATCCGTCTCATCGATGCCCTGCAATGTATGCCGGGTATCGGGAGAAAGTCTGCGCAAAGAATCGCGTTTCACCTGCTTAAGCGCGATCGCGATGGTGCGAAGGAATTGTCCACGGCGTTGGCGGCCGGCGTTTCCGGGATAGGCCATTGCACTCGCTGCCGGATGTTTACCGAGCATGAACTTTGCAACATCTGCAGTGCATCCGGCCGTGATGGATCCCTGTTGTGTGCCGTCGAATCACCGGCAGATGTGATGGCAGTCGAAGACGCTACAGGCTACCGTGGACTCTATTTCGTGCTGATGGGGCACCTGTCACCGCTCGATGGCATCGGTCCGGAAGAGCTGGGGCTGGAGGCCCTCGAAAAACGTCTGGCCGACGAGGAGGTCAAAGAACTCATCATTGCAACAAATCCAACCGTCGAAGGCGATGCGACAGCGCATTTTCTGGCGGACATGGCCGGCCGGCACAACGTTCCTGCCAGCCGTATCGCCCATGGAGTACCACTCGGCGCGGAGCTGGAATACATCGATGGTGGCACCTTGTCGCATGCATTTTTTGGGCGCCGATTGATTGATCAATAGTCGACCATTTTCCGGGAGCTAATAATTGCAAATGAATGATGCTGACTGCCTTTTCTGCAAGTTTGTCTCTGGAGAACTCAACGCTGACATCGTCTACGAGACAGATAAAGTATTTGCGTTTCGCGATATTAATCCACAGGCGCCAACCCACGTTCTGATCGTTCCGCGAAAACACATTGCGACGATCAACGATCTGACTGATTCCGACAGGGAAGAGATCGGCAATCTTTACCTTGCCGCCAAAGAAGTGGCGCAAGAGGTGGGTTTTAGTGAGGACGGTTACCGGGTTGTGATGAATTGCAACGCGGCGGCAGGGCAAACCGTCTTTCACATTCATTTGCATCTTTTGGGCGGCCGAACATTCAGCTGGCCGCCGGGTTGATCAGCCTTGTTGGACCACTAGTATTTTTTGTCAGTCAGCTTCTTCGTCAATGCCAGCAGGCGTTTGTAACTTTCATATCGCCGCGCACTGATTTGTCCGGCCTCGATTGCAGCTTTGACTGCACAATCGGGTTCGCGAAGATGGCGGCAGTCTGAAAACCTGCAGTCTGCGCCGAATCTGGCGACCTCCCGAAAGCCTCGTATCACGTCATCCACATTATCTGTGCCTGGTGCATAGTCACGCACGCCGGGCGAGTCGATGACTGTGCCACCATTCGGTAAAGCCAGCATGACGGAGTTGACCGTGGTGTGACGGCCCTCACCGCTGCCTTCGGAAACGGCAGTGGTTGGCTGATCGGCGTACTCGGAGAGACGGTTAATCAGGCTGGATTTGCCGACGCCGGACTGGCCCACAATGATTGCTGTCTGCTTGGCGAGAAGGGCCTGTAACGCGTCCAGATTGCTCCCGGACCTGGCACTGCAAAGCACCGTTTGGTAGCCGATGCGTTCATAGTCTTGCAACGTGTCCGTGGCGCCGGTGCCGGGTTCTGCCAGATCGGTTTTGTTGAAAATGACCGCGGCGGAGACACCCATCAGCTCCGCCGCGCAAAGATATCGATCAACAATGAACCAGTCGGGCGCCGGTCGCTCGGCAGTTACAACCGCGAGAAAGCTCAGGTTCGCAGCAAGTACTTCTACCTTGCCACGGGTACTGGGACGGGCCAGCTCATTCCTGCGCGGCAAAATGCCCGTAATGAGCCACTCGGGCTCGTTGGCGATGGGTTCGGCTTCGACACGATCGCCACATACCGGCCGCAACCGTTTGCCTTTTACACGCGCACTGACTTTCTCGCCATTCGCGAGTTGGAGGGCCATTCGGCGGCTAAAAGTTGCCACGACGAGTGGCTCCTGTCCATCGGACAGTAGCATCGTCATTCAGCTCTTGGGCTCAGTGCCTGCATCGGGGCAGAGTATGCCGTGATGCAGGCGGTCTTGCATCCCTCGTCGCGGTACACTATTGAATCTGACCCGCCGGCGACTATCAAACGGCCGCTGGCATGGAGTTCACAAAAGAGGTGTGAATGACTGACGAAAATGATAATCGGGTGGGAGAGTCAACGACAAACCTGATCTGGATTGACCTGGAAATGACGGGGCTTGACACAATCTCCGACCACATAATCGAAATCGCAACAGTCGTCACTGACAGGCAGTTGAACGAACTGGCGGAGGGGCCGGTAATCGCGATACGTCAGAGCCGGGAATCCATGGATGCGATGGATGAATGGAATACTCGCCAACACGGCGAGTCCGGACTAACCGCTCGAGTGTTCGCAAGCGACACGAGCATGCAGGAAGCGGAGTTCGAGACGCTCAAGCTACTCAAAAAGCATGTTGCCGCAGGTGCGTCCCCGATGTGCGGAAATAGTATTTGTCAGGATCGCCGTTTTCTTGCGCGCCAGATGCCCACACTTGAAGCGTTCTTTCATTACAGAAACCTGGATGTAAGCACGCTGAAAATTCTCGCGCAAAACTGGGCGCCGGATGTCGCGAACGGATTTAAGAAAGAGTCGACGCACCGGGCGCTGGCGGATATCAGGGATTCGATTGCAGAGCTTTCGTACTATCGTGACGCGCTTTTTGATCAGAGTGTATTGCGTAAAGAAGCATGATGGGTAAGCCGAACGCGCCGGCATCCGGACGAAACAGACAGCCGATTCTGGAGGTACTCGAGATCGAGTTGCGCGATTGCGGCTCGGTCCTTGAGATAGGCTCCGGTACCGGTCAACACGCCGTGTTTTTCGCTGAGGCAATGCCATGGCTGACCTGGCAAACAAGTGATCTCGCCGAAAACCATCCGGGCATCAGGTCATGGATAGCAGACGCCGGGCTGCCGAACGTCCGGGATCCAATACTGCTGGACGTGCAACAGGCGAAGGGCGTCAATGGTGCATACGATGGCTTATTTTCGGCGAATACGGCCCATATCATGAGCATGCCGGCAGTGCGTTGTATGTTCGATGTTGCCCGGCGGCTCCTGTCGGATGATGGCGTGTTTTGTCTTTACGGGCCGTTCAATGAGGACGGGGAGTTCAGTAGCGACAGCAATGAAAACTTCGACCGATCGTTGCGTAGCCAGAACCCTGTGATGGGAATTCGCAATCTGGAAGATCTGGATGATTTCGCTGACGAATCAATGATGCACCGTGACAGACTCTACGCAATGCCCACGAACAATCTGTTGGCGGTCTGGCGCAAGCAAGGTATGCAGAAAGAAAATGACGATTCATAAGGGCGGTTGCCACTGCGGCCGCATCAGATTTGAAGTGGAAGCGCTGGGAGACTTAAAAGTCAATGAGTGCAATTGCAGCATTTGTCGTTTGACCGGGTTCCTGCATCTGATCGTGCGCAAGGACGATTTCAGACTCGTCAGCGGCCAGGACGACCTATCGACCTATCAGTTCAATACTGGTGTTGCCAGACACTTTTTCTGCGCCGTGTGTGGCGTCAAGTCGTTCTACATACCGCGGTCCAATCCCGACGGTTACAGTGTCAATGCACGTTGCCTGGATCCGGGGACAGTCACGTCGATGACCATTGAGACGTTCGATGGACGAAACTGGGAGGCGCACGCGCACACGCTGCGTCATCTGACGGAATGAAGTGTCAGTATTTGCCGACAAAGCCTGCCGGGTAGCCCTGCGTCCACCAATATCACCTTGACGGAGTACCAGGTCGCGCTGGTACCAAAAATGCGCTTGCCTTATAGTTGGCAGAATTGGCATTGGGCGATTTGAAACAATGATTAAGAGACCAGTTTGGCAAATTGTATGTTTCCTGGGCTGCGGTCTGCTTGCTGTCGTGAAGACGCTCGCGGCGCCGGCCTGGGTCAGCGACAATTTCGAGATCATGCTGCGCTCGGGCCCGAGCAGCAGCAATGCGATTCAACTGATGATTACCAGCGGTACACAGCTCGACGTCCTCGAGCGCGACGAGGAGGCAGGCTATTCAAGAGTAAGGACAGGAGGCGGCACGGAAGGCTGGGTACTTAGCCGCTACCTGATGTCCGAACCGCCCGCCCGCGAACAACTGGAAACATTGACGAGTCAACTGACCAGTGCCAATGCCCAGGGAACATCAATGCGCTCTCAGCTCAAAGCCATAAAAGTGGAATACGACAGTGCCAACCGGCAGATTAAAATGCTCGAGACGGAGAGAGACAGGCTAGAGTCAGAGTTGGCGGAGATCAGGCGGACAGCCGCAAATGTTCTGTCAATCGACGATCGGAACAAGGAGTTGCTGCAACAACTGACCGATGTCGAGATCAGGGCAAGCATCCTTGAGCAGGAGAATCAGGAACTCGGCAGTCAACAAACCCGGTATTGGTTCTTGAGCGGTGCCCTGGTTTTGCTGGTGGGCATCATATCGGGCTTGTGGTTGCCCAGGGTTCGCTGGCAACGACAATCCAGATACGACAGCTTTTGATCAGGAATCGCCCGTCAGGACGAGCGATTTGTTATACCCTTTCACCAGCCAGGAACATCCAGGTCTCGATTACGGTGTCCGGATTCAGGGACATGCTTTCGATGCCTTGCTCGACAAGCCATTTCGCAAGGTCCGGGTAATCGGAAGGACCCTGGCCGCAGATGCCGATATATTTATTCCTCGCCTTGCATGCTGAAATAGTCATTTTCAGAAGTGCTTTCACGGCATCATCACGTTCGTCAAAAAGCTCGGCTATCAGTGCAGAATCGCGATCAAGACCAAGCGTCAACTGAGTCATATCATTGGAACCAATCGACATGCCGTCGAAATGATCCAGGTATTTGTCGGCCAGCAAAGCATTCGTCGGCAGTTCCGACATCATGATGATTTTGAGTCCGTCTTCGCCACGCTTCAAATCGTTCCTGGCAAGCAGGTCGATGACATCAATTCCCTGCTGCACCGTACGGACAAACGGAATCATGATCTGGACGTTCTTTAGGCCCATGTCCCCGCGCACCTTGCGAAGCGCGGCGCACTCGAGTTCGAAGCAGGGCCGAAAACTGTCAGCCACGTAGCGAGCCGCACCGCGAAACCCGAGCATCGGGTTTTCTTCCTTGGGCTCGTATGCTTCACCACCGATGAGGTTCGCATATTCATTGGACTTGAAGTCGGATAAGCGAACGATTACAGGCTCGGGAGCGAAAGCGGCCGCGATCGTGCTGACGCCTTCGGCCAGCTTATCGATGAAAAACCCAACCGGGTCGTCGTACCCTGCCATTTGCTCATCAACTGCCTCTCGCGTCTCAGTGTCGAGCTGTTCATAATCGAGCAAAGCTTTGGGATGCACGCCGATCATACGGTTGATTATGAATTCAAGCCGGGCCAGTCCGACTCCTTTGTTCGGAATTCTGGCGAAGTCGAACGCCCTGTCCGGATTACCGACGTTCATCATGATTTTCACGGCAATGTCCGGCAATGAATCCAGCTCGATTTGTGTGCGTTCAAATTTCAGCAGGCCTTCATAAACGTAGCCCTCGTCACCCTCTGCGCAACTAACGGTGACCGCTGTGCCGTCGGCAATGCTCTCCGTCGCGTCACCGCAGCCGACAACGGCCGGAATACCAAGTTCTCGTGCGATAATTGCTGCGTGACAGGTTCTGCCGCCGCGGTTCGTAACGATAGCCGATGCGCGCTTCATTACCGGTTCCCAGTCCGGGTCAGTCATATCCGATACCAGGACGTCGCCTTGTTGCACACGGCTCATTTCGCTGACATTGCGAATAATTTTTGCGGTGCCGGTCCCTATCTTCTGCCCGATGCTCCGGCCTTTGCTGAGTACGGCAGACCGGTTTTTGAGCGTAAACCGCTGGATCGTACGGCCGCTCCTGCTTTGCACCGTTTCCGGTCGCGCCTGAAGAATGTAGAGTTTGCCGTCGGAACCATCTTTGGCCCATTCAATGTCCATTGGTCGGTCGTAGTGTTTTTCGATCGTTACTGCTGTCCGCGCAAGCTCGATTACCTCTTCCTCGCTTAATGAAAATTGCGCGGCGTCCGAGTCGTCGACGTCGACAGTATCAACGGTCTTGCCGGGAGTCGGGTCGTTGCTGTAAATCATTTTTATTGCTTTGCTGCCGAGGTGCTTTCTCAGCATCGGAAAATGGCCGGATTCCAACGCCGGTTTATAAACGTAAAACTCGTCAGGATTGACCGCTCCTTGCACTACCGTTTCCCCGAGACCATAGGATGAGGTAATGAACACCGCATCCCGGAAGCCTGATTCGGTATCGAGCGTAAACGCCACGCCGGCCGAGCCGATATCGCTGCGAACCATGTACTGAACGCCAACGGACAGGGCAACAAGGGAATGATCAAATCCCTGATGCACGCGATATGCAATGGCGCGATCGTTAAAGAGCGATGCAAATACCTGGTGCAAAGCTTCGATCAGGTGATCGATGCTCCTGATGTTCAGAAAAGTCTCCTGCTGACCAGCGAAAGAGGCATCAGGAAGATCTTCGGCCGTGGCCGACGATCGAACCGCGACTGCAATATCCTTGCCGCCGGACATTTTCTTCCAAGCCGTGCCCAGTTCGTCCGTTAGCCTCTCGGGCAACGGTGAATCGACAATCCAGTCCCGAATCGATTTTCCCGCGTCTGTGAGTGCGTCGATATCATCGACATCGAGCCCATCCAGTACGCCGGCAATACGTTCGTCGAGCCCGGCGTTTTGCAGAAAGTCGCGGTACGCCGCTGCAGAGGTCGCAAATCCGCCGGGTACTGCGACGCCAAGACTGGCCAGATTACTGATCATCTCGCCCAGCGAGGCATTCTTGCCTCCAACAATTTCAACGTCTTGCATTCCAAGCTTGTCAAGCGTGATAACGTACGGCTCCAATATCAGCTCCCTTGTGTTAATTATCTGGACATGGACAATCGAATGGAATTGATGCGCGGCAAGGTCGTGAACTGCGTTTTTCTGCAAACCCGGACCAGTTACAATGACTAAACGTACTGTCTTTTTTCTGTCTGATAAGACCGGTGTGACCGCTGAAACGCTCGGACACAGCCTCCTTACTCAATTCGATCGGCAGGAATTTCGGCACGTGACTGTGCCATTTATAGATACCGATGACAAGGCACACGAGGCAGTAGAAAAAATCAATGAGGTGGCAAAGGCAGAAGGCGCCCGGCCGGTCGTGTTTTCGACGCTTGTGCACGACGACTTCCGGGCGATCGTCAAAGAGGCGAACGGATTGCACCTCGACATCTTCGACGTCTTTTTGGAACCGTTGGAGAAGGAATTCAAACAAAAGGGAACTCACACGGCCGGCCGCGCACACGGCATGAGCGATATCGAAAGTTATATGAAGCGCATTGAGGCGACTAACTTTGCCCTGGCGAATGACGACGGTGGTATTACCGGAAATTACGAAATGGCCGACGTTATTCTCGTTGGTGTTTCCCGTTCGGGCAAGACTCCGACATGCCTGTACCTCGCTCTGCAATATGGTGTCTATGCGGCGAACTACCCTCTTATCGATGAAGAACTGGAAAGCGGTAAATTGCCGAATATTCTGGTGAAACAGAAACAGAAATTGTTTGGCCTGACAATCGCGCCGACGCGGCTTCAACAAATTCGGAAGGAGCGGAGGGCGCTTGGCCGTTATTCATCTGCGCAGCAAGTACGGTACGAATTAAGAGAGTCTGAGAAAATATTCAAACGCTACGGAATCCCGAACGTCGACACAACAGAGTTCTCGATCGAGGAAATCGCGAGTAGAATTCTAGATAGTACAGGTGTTGAGCGCAGAGTTCGACCATAATTTTTTTCAAAAACACAAAAAGCGGAACTATTTTTGCATGCCTTTCGAATAGCGTTTGCTGTGATATATTTGCTTAATGTTGCTCGAATACCAACTCGTACCCGAGACGATCGCAAGGCCGCGAAGTTTTGCCGGCCTCATGTCTCTGTATGAAAGTAATTATTTGCGTCTGCAACAATTAGTTCCCGAGCTTGAACGACTTGATGGTTATTATCGATCGCGTGTTGCTGGTGCCTGTGACTTGCACGTCGAAATTATCGATCGGAGCCGGTACACCGTGACGCTGTCACTGTCGTATTTCTTTTATGAGTCGGAACGGCGTATTGCTGAACCCGACATGAAAGTTCGGGCCTACCTGGATGGACAGCTGGCGGAAGCGATGAATCTGTGCGGCGATCGTCGTCATGCAATACTCAACGGACCGTCGGGCGCGCACAGGGAAGAACTCGACCGGCGGTGGCATCGCAATGTCGTCCTCAACAAGTGGCTGGAATACCTTATGGATCAGGGCCACCTGATCCTCGAACGATAGTCACAGTTCCCGACAAGCGAGCGACCACAGATCCAAAAACTGTCGATTCAGTCAAGGATTGACACGGTTTCACTTGCCATTATCCGTGCAGAGTAGTCCTCATCGCCTCGCCTGATTAGCGTGGATTATGTAAAAGGAGCACGGATTGTCGAGCCTCGCCGCAATCTTCGGAAATTCGCCGGACAAATCGCAGGACAGCGAGAAACTGCTGGACCTGTATTGGAATCGAGCGGCGCTCAAGAAAAAATTTGCCGGTATGCGAAAAGAGCAGTTCAGGCTCCAGGACAAGATCAAGCAACAGGAAGGGAATGCCGCCAGATTACAACAGAAGCTGAATCATCTTGAGGAGCTCCTGGTCGACCCGGATTTGGCGCACAACGTCATTGTTTTTTATCAGCTACGAGGACTGGCGCTTCGTTGTCAAAATAAGCTCACGAAGTTTGCCGAACAATTAAAGCAACAGCGAGAGCAGAAGCAACACGAATGTCTGCTCGTTTCCTGGAATGAAGAACGCAGGAGAGAGGCGAGCGGGCTGGAACGGCAGATTTCAGAAATACGCGATACCGTTCATCAACTCGAGGACCAGCTGCAAGCGGAACGTCGTCGTCTGGATTCAATGAGCGGTTTCCTGAAAATATTCAGGCGCCGATCAGTAACGGCGATACTGTCCAGCCTGGACGAGCGAATCGCTGTTGCGCAGCAGGAAGAAGAGCACTTGCTGCGGCAGGTCGAGGAAATTCAGAACCGCAAACCGCCCGACAACGAGGGTCTGGATATTCCGACCAAGCGTTCCATCAATTTGATGATAATCGCCTTTGCCCAGGATCTATTCTTAGGTTTTTCCGATGAGGCACTCGCGGCAATGGCGAAAGATGCAAACGACAAGGGTGTCGGGGCGATCAACTACGGTACGCGTAATGAGTGTGATCAGCTTCTTGTGCAAATTTATCAGCTAATCGAAACGATGGAACAGGCGTCGGACTTTGCAGAAAGTCTGCAACAGCGTTCAAAACTGCTCGCGGAACACGCCGATTTCAGAAACGATACGGATGTCGTACCCGTTGCCGGAACTGTTGCAACGATTTACAACACAGGCGCCAACGGTCTGGTCAAAGAAAACGAAACCAACATTCTGGGCGAGAACTGGTGGGGAATCTCGAACGTCCTGAGTCGCTAGTGTTCCAACAAGGCTGAGCTAACAATTACGGGGGCAGGGCTAGATGTCTGTTCGGAACATTTGCCGTTGAAAATGTGGAATGGCTTCTACCTCCGCACCAGCTGAAGCTGGATCGATCAGCTCAGACGAGTCGGATTGAGACGCGTCGCCCGCGACCGGTGACAGCGGCGATTCGTCCTGCGACAAGGATTCGGTCGCGAATGACTGGGTCGAATCACGGGAATCTAACGGTGGAGTTTCGATCGCGACAGCAGAAAAGACATTCTGCAGAATTAATGCCACGCGGGGTGCCAGGTTAAGGATCGGTGCGGTGGATTCCGCCTGTGCAGGGCCGGCGTTCAGTGATTCGTCATTGGCGTTGCCAGGCTCGACTGCGATATGGCCAACAACATTTGCAGATAGATCGCTGACCGGCACGTCCAGACTTCGTAGTAGATCGGCCGTTCGATCGCAGGCCGCCGTCGAAGCTGTAGCCCCCAGAGCAGTGGAACACCAGGCGCCGCCCAGCACCAGAATCGCCAGGAACGGGATGTGTCGGCGTCCTGACGCATTTTCTGAATGGTCCAGCGGTACTGGTCTGTCTGTCACCGCAGCTCCAATTTGCTGAAATCAGCAAATTTAGTGTTGTAGAACAGTACAACACCTGCGTGCCGGGATGCAAGCGGCATTTCCCGGACAATACCCGGTTATATCAGACTACGGCTTGACCTGGGCGGTCTGGGCCGGCTGCACATCGATTTCCCTTAGCTCCGCCAGGTCTGTGACGATTGCCGCGGCCTCGTCAAGGTGCACATCGGGCGGCTCCAAAGCCTCGAGTTCTTCCATCGTGGTAACAGGCTCCAGCTGCAGCGCTGCCCGGCGCTCATTCTCCCTGTCCAGACGACGCTTGATCTCATCTTCACGCTCGGCACGGCGCTCCTCAAGGTTAAGAGACACGCTTGTTTGTGCACGGATCTGTTCGACGTCGAGAATTCCCGCCATAAGGTACTGATAGTCGGGGTCGTCTTTACTTCGTGAGTTGTGGCTGGCCATCAGCGATGAAATCGTGCTGTCGAGCGGCGCGCCGGCCTGGAATTTAGTCGTTCTTATGGTATCCCAGGGCAAGGCAGTTTCACGAACGCTTTCGCCGACCAGCTCGACATCGATCGCGGATGGCAGGGCGATATCCGGCCAGACACCCCTGTGTTGAGTGCTCTCGCCTGTTACCCGGTAGTATTTCCCGATAGTCAGCGTCAGCTGGCCGAGGCCTGCCTCATCGGGCCTGCGCACGTACTGATCGAGCGAATAGAGGTTTTGCACCGTGCCTTTGCCAAAAGTCTGCTGGCCGATAATCACGCCGCGTGCATAATCCTGAATCGCTGCCGCAAAAATCTCCGAGGCTGAGGCGCTGAAGCGGTTGACGAGAACGGCAAGCGGTCCGTTGTAGGATACCCGCGGTACCGGGTCGGGATCATCGAGACGGCTGATCCGGCCGCTCGAGTTGCGCAACTGGACAACGGGCCCATTGTCTATGAACAGGCCAGACAGTGCGGTCGCTTCCGTGAGGTGACCGCCACCATTGTTTCGAAGGTCGATAATCAGTCCGTCGATTCCCTCGTCCTCCAGTTCTCTGATCAGGCGTCGTACGTCCTTGGTCGTGCTTGTATAGTCCTTATCGCCGTTACTCAAGGCGCGGTAGTCGCGGTAGAAACTCGGCACTTTGATCACGCCGATTGACCAATCCCTTCCTTCGCGCGGAACCATAATGGTTTCGCTTTTTGCGGCTTGCTCTTCCAGCTTGACCTGGTTTCTGGTCAGGCTGATGATCTTCTCCGGTGCGCCCGGTAGTGCGCCAGCAGGCATTATTTGCAGTCGTACGACGGTGTCGGCTGGTCCCCGAATCAGTTGAACAACGTCGTCAAGTCGCCAGCCGATGACATCGATCAAATCACCCTGTTCGCCCTGCGCGACACCGGTGATCCTGTCCTTGGGCTGGAGCTTGCCGTCAATTGCCGCGGGGCCGCCCGGAATAATACTGATGACCATCACATAGTCATCGTCGATTTGCAGCGATGCACCAATTCCGAAATAGGAGAGACTCATCTGAATACGATATTCTTCAGAGTTTCGCGGTGACAAATAACTCGAATGCGGATCGAGCGTATGGGCGAATGCATTCATGAATGTTTCGAACACGTCGTCACTCTTGATCTGATCCATTCGCTTGAGGAAACGCGAGTAGCGCTTGTGCAGGATCTCCTGAGTTTCTGTCCAGTCCTTTTCGGCAAGTCTGAGATTCATGGCGTCATTCTTGACACGCTTGCGCCAGAGTTCGTCCAGCTCGGCTTCAGTCTGCAGCCAGGGTTGATCCTCCCGGTCAAACACATATGTTTCATCGATACTGAAATCGGGTTCGGTTTCGAGCTGTAGAAGGGCGAAATTCAACCTTTCGCGAACCCGTGTCCGGTATACCCCGAATATTTCGAAGACCGGGTCCAGTGGCTCGGATCTGACCATGTCATCGAGTTGGTAGCGATACGGCTCGAAGCTCTCAACATCGCTGGCGAGCAGATACATGCGGTTGTTGTCCAGGGCTTGGATATATCGATCGAGGACCTTCGATGAAAGGTCATCATCGATGTCTGCGTGCCGGTAGTGAGACTTCTGAATAAATTCGCTGACCAGCTGCCCGATCTTCTCGTGCCGAGGCTCCGGGCCCAGATCGTCGTCGGATGTGACTGCAGGTATCGCAGCGATGGCGGACAGGGCCCACAGGCCGACGAATGCGCCAAACATCCAGCGGCGGCAACCGGTGTCAAAATTCTTCAAATTTTTCTCCATACATGGCGATTGGGGATATTAGCTTTACCCTTGCGGGCTAGGCTAGTTGGCAAAAGCGCTTCAATCAAGGGCGCAATTAACAAAAAATCATGGTTTATGGGGATTCGAGCACAGTCTGGCCCCTTGAATGCTCTGACCGCGATTTCGCTCCTGAGTTTCTGGCTAGTCGATAATTACCGGCTCAGCCCGCATCGCGGGCCGTCTTGCCCCGGGACACCCTTATGTAAAGAGCATTTCCAGGAATATTTCCGTCACAAGCCTCCCGAACCAGCGTATTTCACCTGGCGGTCCATAATCAAAGTAGCCCCAGGGGCGGGCCGCTGTCAGAGCGGTCGTTGCCATGCTTGCGCCGTCGTCTCATACGTGACTGCAACTCCTTGCGCCGGCTCTCCAGCCATTGTTCGCGAGAAACGTCACTGGTTTTGTTCCTGATGCCGGGTTGAGGAACCCGGTTGGCCCGGTAGTCACAAAAGTCCCGATAGGCCTCGATTTCATGATGAAGCTCGCGGACAACCAGTTCGATCATGATGGCATCGTCAAGGAAGCCAAGTCCTGGTATGTGATCCGGTATCAGGTCTTCGGGCTCACAAAAGTAGGCGAGGGCGTTCAGTACTCTCGCCGACTCCTGCTCCGGAAGTGCCCATTCGTGATCGGACAGCATGCGGATCATGATTTCAAGATTTTCGAGCCGATCGGTAACGAACTTCGGGATACCTGAAGTGCCGATATCTTTGAGGAGATCCTCGGCCGAGGCAACAATGTCTTCAGGCGAAGCGTTGGCCGCGGCTTTTCGCGCTTCGCGCATAATCAGACGAAAATGTCTCAAGTCATTGTCATTAAGCTCGAAAGTAACTCTGAGTCCCATGGACAACGCTCCGGAAGGATTGATCGGCTGCAGACTACCGGCGGCTTGAAATGCCGTCAATGGACGCCTTAGAGAGCCGTTGATTGAATACTGGAGATTTCTGTCGGATTCGCACGGCATCCGAAAAGCCGGCCGGAACTACTTTCTGTTACGCAAGTTCCAGAACTTGGAGCGGTCGAAACGACCGGTGTTGTACGGATCGCCGCCAGCTTCATCTTCGTCTTCAGCAAGAGAATCGTCGATTATCGTGAGCGTCTCGTGGGTACCGGTGTCCTCACGCACATATTTGTTGCGTACCAGGACGTTCTTGCCCGGACCACCGTCTTCAATGCGCCCGCCAAGCGTGGTTTCGAGATCTACCACTCCGGCGGCGTCCGCATCCTTTGGCGTTGGCCGTTTGGATTTCACGTTGCCCCTGCGGGTGGTTTGATAGAGGATTGATTCCTGCTTAGCTTCCTTCGGAAACAGCTTCGATCCCAGCCATGTCAGAAAGCGCTTCATTGTTTGTTTCCGATGGTTCTGTGTGTTCGACCTGAAGATTTATGAATAGTGTCCGAGCAGGGCACGATCATGCATCATTGTTAACATAAATTCTATGAAAACTACCTTAATCCTATGTTTGGCAAAGACAAATTGTGATAAAGGTCACAGTTAATTCAGTCACTTGCAGCCATTCCTTACAGCGCAAGGTAATGGTCCACAGGCTTATCTCGCATGGCTGCTCCTGCGAAAAGCCCAGATCGTAAGGCGCAGCAGCATAAGGACCAGATAGGGCGTTAGCACGAGGAACCAGACCGCAGGCCGACCTTCCCGTATTTCGCCGCTCAGGCGTCCGTAGAAATCTGAAAAACCCGCCCCACCATACTCGCCAAACACGGATTGGCCGGTGAAATAAATTGCCAGCGGCAGCAAAACCAGTCCTGCAAAGAAGAATGAGAGCGCAAGCGCCGTTTCATTCAAAGCTTTCTGTTTGAACGGTTTCTTCTCGACAGACACGGGTCATCCATAAGCGCATGAAAAACACACGCCATCCTCGACCACGTGGACGCCAAGGTCAAGCAGAGCAGAATTAGTCTGTCGCAGTCTGGTCCGGCTGGTCGGAATTGCTCCGATGGGGACCTTTTCGCTTTCGATAGACCACCCATGACAGGTGCAGACAGGCCGCGGAGAAGAGCATGTAATGCGGCAGCACCCAGAACCAGTCACTGATATACAGGGTGGCAAAAAAAGCCGCGAATCCGGCTGTCAGATAGAAATAAGGGAGGCAATCGTAAAGGAGTTTTGGTAACCAAATCTTCCGGGACGCCAGGTCTCCGGCACGGCGCGCTACTGCCTGGGTGGAGCTAAGGTCGAGAGTTTTTGGCGCGGTCTTCGTGAGCATTATCTGGGCTTGTTTATGGTTACCGTGCTCATGGTGACAGACCGTAGCTGAACGGATCCTGAAAGTCCGTGACTGTCCTCACAAAACGATGTGTCAATGCCGTACGACGCATCGAAGCCTTGAAACAAACATACGGGGAGATCCTGTCGGACATGGCCGACAGGTATTAGCGCTTCAGTCTCTCTTCGAACTTAAATTCTGCCGAGCCTATCGTCACGACGTCGCCGTTTTTGAGGATCTGCTCTGTGACCCGCTTCGAGTTAACATATACGCCATTCTTGCTGCCCGAGTCGATGATCCTCGTGCCGTCTTCATCGGTCACGATAGCGGCATGGCGTCGGCTGATGTACGCCGCATTGAGTTGAATGTCATTATGTAGAGTTCGCCCTATGGTGAGCCTGTCCTTGAACAACGGGAACCTGAGTTCCTGCCCGTCAATGTTGCCGATAAGAAGTCGCGTGACCCGTGCTTTCTCAACGCCGCTCCTATCATCATCGATTCGTTCTGATATTCTGTCATCCAGTTCATGGATGACATCTTCTATTGCGTCAGTTGATTTGATTTCTTTGCTTCGCTTTGACAGCTCACTCAACATCCCAGCTAGCGCATTGTCCTTGTTGCTGAGTTTGTAGTTCAGCTCATCGTTCAACGTCTCAATCTTTTTCAGCTTTCTTTTCAGCTTGGCAATAGTTGCTTTGTTTTCTTTTTCTGC
Source organism: Woeseiaceae bacterium (assembly GCA_036444875.1). Classification (GTDB taxonomy): domain Bacteria; phylum Pseudomonadota; class Gammaproteobacteria; order Steroidobacterales; family Woeseiaceae; genus JACZWL01. The sequence continues at coordinate 21,426 of JAZFPY010000219.1, forward strand.
AGCACTGAGGCGACTTTCAAGGCTTGAGCTGAAACTCTTGGTGTCAAAAAGATCGGATGTCAGCTGCTGACTCAGCGACTCGCGATCAGCAACAGTCTCTTGTGCCGCGCCAAGTTCGAGCCGAATTCGCCGCATCTCTTTTTCGAAATCTTCCTTCAGCCTGGACTCTTCATCGATCAGGTCCGCGTTTTGTGATTTCAGCTCCTCGATACGGTCGGAGAACTCCCGGACCTCTGCATTTGCACTGGCCAATGAGACTTCCAGGTGTTTCTTGCGGGTCTCAAATCCTTCCGTCAGCACAAGCTGGTCCTGAAGCTGTCTGCGAAGTTTGTCCGCGTA
>JAZFPY010000220.1:0-3006 GCA_036444875.1 Woeseiaceae bacterium
CCACGGTGAGCGCCGCACCAATCGATCCCAGCAGGCTCAAGCTGATGGTCCCGAATACCAGGGTCACCATCAGGACACCCACTGTTTCGACCGGCATCCGGAATGTCATTGCGACGAGCGGGGAAACGATTACCAGGGGCAGGCCGCTGACCAACCAGTGCGACGCGGCTTTCCCCAGAGCCAGCAATGGCAGCGGCTGCGGGCTGAGAATGATCTGATCCAGGCTGCCGTCTTCGTAGTCGCTCAGAAAAAGGCTGTTCAGGGACAGCAACGTCGCGAGCAGTGCCGCTACCCAGAGGACACCTGGGCCGCTGATTGCCAGCTGTTCGGCACTGGGCCCGACCGCGAGCGGAAACAACGCGCTGACCATTGCAAAAAAGAACAGCGGATTCAACACATCGCCCGGGCGTTTCCATGCCAGCAGCAAATCGCGCCGGACGATGGCCCTCAGCCCATGCCACAGTCCCGGTATCTTTGCTGCATCGCTGTTCATTGCAGTTGAATCTTCTGCACCGGCACGGAAATCTCAAGCTCCTTGTGGGCGGCGATGACACAAGCACCGCCTTTCGCCAGGTGCGCCGAGATCAGGTCGACGACCAGGCTCTGTCCAGCGGCATCCAGATTGGTGAACGGCTCGTCCATCAGCCAGAGTCGCGCATCGGATATCAGCATTCGCGCCAGCGCAACGCGTCTCTGTTGCCCTGCCGACAAGCAACGAAGCGGCAAATCGATGAGACGGGAAATGCTCAGCCGTTCCAGAACCTCGTCGATTCCCGCGAGCGTTGCCGAACGAAGACCGGTTTCGAAGCGGAGATTCTCGATAAGAGTCAGGTCGCCCTTGAAGCCCACACGGTGTGCCATGCAGACGACTTCCGCGCTGAACGATTGGCGGTCGCGCTCAGTCGGGACGCCCTGCCAACTTATGTAGCCAGTCTCCAGACCGGTCAGGCCGGCGATCGAGCGCAGCAGACAGGTCTTGCCGCTTCCGTTTGCGCCCTGTACGAGCAGCAACTCGCCCGCATTTAGCGCAAAATTCAAGTTTTCAAAGAGACATCGCTCGCCGCGGAGCAAGCTCAAGTCCGTTCCGGTCAGTAATTCAGCCAAAATCTTAGCGCCCCATGTCCTAAATCCATGCCCACGCTGCTTATGGTAAACCTAGCGACATTTGCAGTATTATCAATAAGTCATTAGTCTTTTCAAACGTCACTTCTTTGGAGTATTCCGTGGTACTCTGACAGCCGGGGAATTAACCCAAGAAGGTCCAAAAAATAATTGACGTCAAGCGTACGATGATCAGCCCAGATTATTTCGTGCGTCAAAAAAAGCGATAAAGTAACAGTATCAGAACAAGAAATAAGTAATCACACCGGGTTCAGGGTAATGGAATTAGGCGCGGCCGGACTACAGGAGCAACCGTTTCCGATGCACGGGAAACCCGTGGTCTTTGTCCCGTCTGCCTCGCAGCAAGCCGCGTGTCAATTCCTGAGCGACACTTACACAAATAACCACGGTCTTGGCCTCTTCCAGGGCCCGCCCCTCTCCGGCAAAACGGCCATTATCCAGCATTTCACGGAATCGCTGCCAGAAGATGCCGCGGTTGCGGTTGTTGATGGCACAGGCCTGAATACGACAACGTTGTTGGAGCTCGTTCTGTCCCAATTCGGTTACGACCTCAAGCTCAGTTCCGTCGGCGAGCTGGTCAATATGGTCAAAGTATTTGTCGTGCAGCAAACCGCCTCCGATCACGCTCCGCTGCTCATTATCGAGAACACGCATGCGCTGAATCCGAGTGCATTGCGTGTGCTGTGCGAACTTGCCGAACTGAAAGTAAAGCAAAAAAGCGCCCTGCGCTTGATTCTTGCAAGCGATCGATCGATCTCGTCGATCGTCGAAGCTCCGGCAATGGCGTCAATATTCAAGCGTTTGACGGGGGACTTCCATCTCGAACCCCTGACGAAGGATGAAACGACGGAATACCTGCATGCAAAGCTTCGCGCAGGCGGCTGCGTTGATCCACAGGGAGTATTACCCGACGATGTTTGCGAGGCGTTGCACAGTGCATCTGGCGGCTGGCCCGGGATCGTCGATAGCCTGGTGCGCCTGGCCATGGGGAAAGCAGATATATTTCCCATCAGGAAAGACCAGATTGAGCGCCTGCTGACCTCGAACGGGAAACCGTCGCTGGTGGGCGAAAATGATGAAACCAGTGCTGTATTGGCCGGACCGCCAAAACTCTACCTGACTTACAATGGCCGGACTTTGCGTGAGATCGATGTTGACCGTCCGCGGCTCCTGGTTGGGCGGTCCGATCACAATGACCTCTGTATCAACAGCCGCTATGTCAGCCGGCATCACGCGCTGTTCTTCAAGCGCGGGTCCGCGACAGTTCTAATGGACCTGAACAGCACCAACGGCACCTATGTGAACTCGCGACGGGTGCACAACCACTTGCTTAATCACGACGATGTGATTTCGATCGGCAATCACGGCATCAAGTTCCATGACCCGGCTGCGCCTAAGCGCGACAGCCTGGACGGCACCGGATTCGACGAGACGGTAGTCATGAAGAACCTGGGGGACATGCGAAAATTGCTCGCCAGGCAAAACACGCAGTGTCTGCCAACACTGAGCGGAAAACCGTCTTCGGCGGGCGATTCGAAAAAGTAAGAATTCCTGGACCGAAAACTCAAAACTTCTATTTGAAGAAGTTTTCCTTGAAATGCTTGCGGCACATGGAAATGTAGCGGTCATTGCCGCCGATCTCGACTTGCGAACCTTCCGTTACGGCCTTGCCGTGCTCATCAAGGCGGATCACCATCGTTGCCTTGGTACCGCAATGGCAGATTGCCTTGATCTCCTTGAGGTTATCTGACCACGAAAGCAGGTATTTGCTGCCCTCGAAGGGCTCGCCCTGAAAGTCGGTACGAAGGCCGTAAGCCAGAACCGGTATATTGAGCTTGTCGGTTACCTCACCCAACTGGAAAACCTGATCTTTGGTAAGAAACT
>JAZFPY010000221.1:0-3857 GCA_036444875.1 Woeseiaceae bacterium
CAAACCCACTTGACTGCACGAGCCGCGCATTCACCTCACCCAGTTGCGGGACACGGTCGCGAGGCAAATCGAGCCAGTTCAGTCCGTCAAGGTATTGATGACAAACTCTGCCGGGCAGAAGTTTTTCCTGACGCTTCAACAGGTCATGCCAGACCTCGTTTTCCGCCTCGGAATAATGAATGACGCCGTTCTCGTCAGGTGCCTTGGAGGAATAACTGCTCTTTGTGCCCATATCGCCGTTAGCTCCTGGCGCCGACTGTCGGGTCCACCATCTGGTCGATGCTGCCAAAGATCGATGCGCCTTGGTCATCGCGCATTTCGATTCGGACCCTGTCATTGACCTTGAGGAAAGGGGTGCTTGGGCTCCCGTCGCGAATAGTTTCGATCATCCGCAGTTCAGCGATGCAGGAATAACCTAGACCGCCATCGGGGATCGGACGACCGGGCCCTCCGTCGGTATCCCGATTTGACACCGTTCCGGATCCCAGGATGGACCCAGCTGAAAGCGCCCGTGTCTTCGCGGCATGGGATATCAACCTTGGGAAATCGAAAGTCATGTCAACGCCGGCGTTTGGCTTGCCGAAGAGTTCGTCGTTGAGGAAGGAGAACAGCGGCAGAGAGACCTTTCGGCCGTCCCAGGCCTCACCCAGCTCGTCCGAGGTTACGGCTACAGGCGAGAAAGCGGATGCGGGCTTTGACTGGAAGAAACCGAAGCCCTTGCCAAGCTCGCCCGGGATGAGGCCACGCAGGCTGACGTCATTGACCAGCATGATCAACCGGATCGCCTTGGCCGCCATAGCTTCATCGGCACCTTGCGGTACGTCGTCCGTAATGACGGCGATTTCAGCCTCAAAATCGCAGTCCCAGGTCTCGTCGGCGAGTGGAATAGGGTCGCAAGGCCCAAGGAACCCGTCGGACCCGCCCTGATACAACAGGGGGTGGTTCCAAAAGCTTGCGGGCAGGTCGGCACCGCGGGCCTTCCTGACCAATTCAACATGGTTGACGTAGGCCGAGCCGTCCGCCCATTGGTAGGCGCGTGGCAATGGGGCGGCGAGCCGGGCGGGATCGAACGGAAACCCATCCGGGGCCATCCCGAGATTCAGCTGTCGAGATAGCTCTTCAAGGCGCGGAGCAAGTTGATCCCAACCGTCCAACGCGGCCTGCAGCGTCGGTGCGATGTGGCTGGCGCTCGTCGCCAGATTCAGGTCTTTCGAAACGACGACCAGCCGCCCGTCCCGTCCGTCTTTCAGGCTCGCGAGTTTCACCCCCTTGTGGTCCTTTTCGATATTAAATTGGCACAGGACGAATTGGCAGCGACAGAGGAATTAGGCAGACGCTGTCTCGGAACTGCCGTCGTGCATCCAGCGGGCGTGTTCGGGCGCCCTCTTTGTAGTCGACCACTCATTGAGCATGTCCCACTTGACCGCATCGAGGCGCCGATCGATTTCCGGCGAAGAGGTGTCGACCACCAATTCGATGCGGTGCCCGTTCGGATCGAAGAAATAGATCGACTGAAAGATGGTGTGATCGACCGGCCCCAAGACCTCGTAACCGTCGCCCTCCAGTCTATCTTTGGCCTCGAGCAGACTATCTAAGCCATCGACCTTGAGCGCTAGGTGCTGAACCCAAACCGGCGTTTGGCGGTCGCGGTCCATCTCGGGCTTCGTCGGCAGCTCGAAGAACGCCAAGACATTGCCGTTTCCCGCATCGAGAAAGACATGCATGTAGGGATCGGGCTCCTCGGTGGATGGCACTTCGTTCTCGGCAATCGCCAGGACGAAGTCCATGTTCAGGTACTTGCCGTACCATTCCACGGTTTCCTTGGCGTCCTTACAGCGATAGGCGACGTGGTGAATGCGTTGAACTTTCATTGCTCTCTCCTCAGCCTGTCGCCTCGATGATGCCGCGGGCGAGTTGATCGCGCTCAATGGACTCGAACAGCGCCTGGAAATTTCCCTCGCCAAAGCCTTCGTCCTTCTTGCGCTGGATGATCTCGAAGAACACCGGGCCCAGCAGTGCTTGTGTAAAGATTTGAAGAAGAGTGCGCGGATCATCACCGGCCGTGTTGCCGTCAATCAGGATGCCCCGCACGCGCATGTCTTCTACCGATTCACCGTGGCCCGGAAGACGCTCCTCCAGCATTTCGTAGTAAGCGTCTGGCGGCGGCGTCATGAACTCGACCCCCTCGGCGCGGAGCCTATCCACAGTGTCAAAGATGTTGGGCGTCGAAAGGGCTATGTGCTGGATGCCTTCTCCGTTGTAGCTCAGAAGAAACTCTTCGATCTGGCCCATGCCGTTCGAGGCCTCTTCGTTTAGGGGAATACGAATACGCCCGTCCGGTGCGGACATCGCGCGGGAATGCAAACCTGTGTACTCACCCTTGATGTCGAAGTAGCGGACCTCTCTGAAATTGAAGAGCCGCTCATAGAATCCGGCCCAGAAATCCATCCGGCCTCTGTAGACGTTGTGCGTCAGGTGATCGATCTCCATCAGGCCGCAGCCCTCGGGCGCTCGGTCGCCACCCTCGCAAAACTTGAAGTCGATATCGTAGATGCTTGAGCCTTCCTCGTAGCGGTCGATCAGATAGATCGGCGCACCCCCGATGCCTTTGATTGCTGGCAACCTCAACTCCATGGGTCCCGTCGGCACCTCGATTGGCTGAGCACCGAGCTCGAGGAGGATGTCATAGGCCTTGTGCGCGTCGTGGACGCGAAAGCCCATGGCACAGGCCGACGGCCCATGCTCCTCGGCAAAGTAGTGGCCGAGGCTCTTCGGCTCGCGGTTGACGATGAAGTTGATGGCGCCCTGACGATAGAGCGTTACGTCCTTGGAACGGTGATTCGCGATCGGCTGGAAACCGAGGCTCTTGAAAACAGTGTCCAACAACGTCGAATCGGGCGCCGCAAACTCCACGAACTCGAAACCGTCGAGGCCGATTGTGTTTTCGAAGATATCCGACATTCCCCATCCTATCGATAGGTGAGATAACCACGCGCCCTTGCGTCGTGCGGCTATGGATTCACCTCGATACATACCGATCTCCAATACGCAGTTGTAGACAGGCGTTTCACTCTGTGAAACATTCATCGAATGACCAAATCCATTCGTGCCCTCGATCGGGGACTGGTGGTGCTCGAAATGCTCGACCGGCAGGGGGCAACATCCCTTGCGGACCTTTCTCGGGCGACGAGCCTTTCCAAGGCGACGTTGCTACGTGTACTCCAGACCCTGGTCGAACGGGGCTGGGCATACAGGCGCGTTAACGATGGTTGCTATACGCTCGCTATTGCTCCCGGCAGTCGAGACCCCGCCGGGATCCAGCGGACGCAGATCGCACGTATCGGCGAATCGATTCTCCGAACGCTCTCGCAAATCACCGGATTCCCCGCCGATCTGACGATCGTCGTCGAACCGGGAATATTGGAGGTTATAGAATCGACGCGGACGCGGATCGAAGGGGGCGTCGACCCCTTCGTTGCGGGTTTTCGTCCTTCTCTCGTATTCTCCTCGCCGGGGCGCGCGCTACTAGCTGCCTGCGATGAGCCCTCACGCCAAACTCACCTCGAGCACATCCTGCGGACGGACTCACCCGCCGAGCGATTTTTCATCACCAGCGGGGCCTTGACGAAAGAAATTCGCCGGACCACTGAGCGCGGCTACGCGGTTCGAGAGAGCGGCTACTGGCCCGACAGTTCGGATTATGGCGAGGAACCGATGGACATCGCGGTTCCCATAGGGAGAACAGACGAGCCGGTGGGCTGTATCAGTATCGTCTGGCCAACCTCTCAGCATCAACTAGAAGAGGTCGTAACGAAACATTTCGCAAATTTGAAGCTGGTCGCTGAGGAGCTATCGCA
>JAZFPY010000222.1:0-3415 GCA_036444875.1 Woeseiaceae bacterium
ATCGTGAGCTTTCGCGCGACATCCATGCCTGACAGGTCGTCGCGCGGGTCCGGTTCAGTGTAGCCGCTTTTTCGCGCCTCCCGGACGATTTCCGAAAACGGGCGAGTGCCGTCATAGACATTAAAAAGATAGGAAAGCGTGCCGGATAATATTCCTTCGACCGAACGAATCTGATCGCCTGTATCGACGAGATCACGTAGCGTGCTGATCACCGGCAACGCGGCGCCGACGGTTGTCTCGTAAAAACAATGGGAATTGCCCTGCTTTGCGCACTCTTGCATTGATTCGTAGTATGCATAATCGCCGCTTAAGCCTTTCTTGTTTGGTGTAATGACGTGAATGCCCTTTTCAAGCCAGCCGGCATAACGTCTGGCCACCGATTCACTTGCCGTACAGTCGATAATGACTGCATGAGGCAAATGGTCGGCGTGGACGTGACGTTCCAATCGATCGAGATCGAGATCCTCGCCCGACTCGTGCATGTTCTCGTCCCAGGTCGCCAACCCGATTCGCCGTTCACCCAGCAACATCTTTTTCGAACGTGCTATCGCGCGCACGCGGAGATCGAGATTGAAGTCATCTATCAGACGGTCGCTCTGCCTGTGAATCTGCTCCAGCAGCGTGCTGCCAACCGTCCCCGGACCGATGAGGCCGATGGAAATCGTCTTGGAAGATAGATAAAAGCCGGAATGCGCTGCCCGAAGCGCGCGCACCGCATCGTCTGAATCGACAACCGCAGAAATGTTGCGTTCTGACGATCCCTGCGCGATCGCCCTCACGTTGATACCGGCACGGCCAAGCGTACCGAAAAATTTTGCCGCCAGCCCGGGTGACCCGGCCATACTGTCACCCACGACTGCCACAATGCTCTGAGCGTCTGTTACGTCGACATTTTGGATCTGCCCGCTCGCCAGCTCTTCGGCGAACGCGTCACTGATAACGGCTCTGGCGCGTTCGGCAAGATCCTGTCGCACGGCGATACAGATTGACTGCTCGGAACTGGCCTGTGATATGAATGCCACCGACACGCCGGCATGCTTGAGCGCCGCGAAAAGCCGGTCGGCGGTTCCAGGAACACCAATCATTCCCGAACCCTCGAGATTGACCAGCGCCATGCCGCCAATCGCCGTGATTCCCTTGATCTGCTCGTCGGCGTCGACCTCTGCGACGATTCGAGTGCCCGGATGATCGGGATCAAAGCTGTTGCGAATGACAATTGGAATATCGTTTTCTACTGCCGGTCCCAATGTCTGCGGGTGTATGACCTTCGCACCCAGGTACGCGAGTTCCATGGCCTCACTGTAGGAGAGCTGCTTGATGACGCGCGCCTCCGGCACTTTATTGGGGTCTGCGCTCATGATGCCGTCGACGTCACTCCAGATACTCAGCTCGCTGGCATGTGTTAGCGCTGCAAATATTGCTGCCGAGTGATCGCTACCATTCCGGCCGAGGGTCGTCTGCAGGCCTTCCTCGTCCGAGGCGATAAATCCGGTGATGACGACGATGCCCTTGAAATCGCGATCGAAATTTCTTGCAAAATTCTCTCTCGATTCATGCCAGAGAATACTCGGGCCAAGTCCGCTCTGACGCACCGTCACGATCTGGCGTGCATCGATCCAGGTGCCGCCGCGATCGCTGCCTGTCTCTTGCTCAAGCAAAGCCGCGAGCAGTCTTGCGGACCAAATTTCTCCATAGCCTGCAACGACATCGCGGCTGCGCTGGGGAGCAGACTTTGCCAGCGCGATTGATCGAAGGATATCTTCGATGTCTGCGGCATCCTGTCCCCAAAGGTCCAGCAGGCCGACCAGGGCCTCGCTCTTGACGAGTTCCCGTGCAGTATTGGCATACCGCTCGCCGACGCGGTGCAGTTCGGCAGTAAATCCAGGGTCATCCTGCTCGGCCAGAGCGGTCAACTGCAGGAGCTTGTCCGTCATTCCGGCCATCGCGGATACGACCGCGCCGATGCTGGTTTCGGTCTGATCAGTGAGTATCGCGGCGACACGGCGAAAGCAGTCCGCGTCGGCAAGGCTGCTGCCACCGAACTTGTGAATTTTCCAGCGATTTTGTGCCACGACTGTCGAACTGACCCCGGAACAAAAGCGCTAATAATAGCGACACATGATTCGGTCGTCGCGTGTTTTCTAATAAGTGTGAGGAAAAATGGTGGGGGCACCAGGAATCGAACCTGGGACCAGCGGCTTAAAAGGCCGATGCTCTACCAACTGAGCTATACCCCCGTTTTGATTGGCGGTGCTTCAAGCGACAGGCCATACTTGTCCACGCCGTTCAAATGGCAGGCTGGTACAAACGCCGGCCGGCATCATACCGGACCGCAGGCAAATGACAAGCTGCGGTTGTCCCATGACAAGCGGTGCTTGTCGTACTCCATTCGCAGCCTACTGTCCGTCGCTGTCCATTCGTTTCAGGCGCTGTTCGGCCAGCCGGGCGGCAGTTGTGTCGGGATAGTCGGCCTGCACCCTGGCAAGTGCGCGCCGCGCCGCGTTCCAGCGCTCCAACTCGTAGTTGCAATAGCCAACTTTGAGCAAGGCATCCGGCACCTTGCGTGACGTCGCATAGTTATTGATGACCTTCTCGAATTCATCGAGCGCCAGGTCATACTGCTGCGTTACGTAATAGGATTCCGCGAGCCAATATTGAGCATTGTCGGCTAGCTGACTGTCCGGATAGCTGACGAGAAACTGCTGAAACGCCATCGCGGCCGGTTCATAGCGCTGCTCTTTGAGCAACTCGAACGCAGCCTGATAGTTATCGCGATCGGAACCACCGGGCACCGGCAGCTGTCCGGGCGCAAGTGAGCCTCCATCGAGAACGCTAAGCCGGCCGGTGGTACCGAGTGATAGCCGTTCCAGATTTTGAATTCGCATATCCAGGTCGGCATAGAGCTCACGCTGTCGCTCGACGGCACCCGTCGCGTCATGCTCGAGCGTCTCAATCCGACCTTGCAATTCGCGGGTCCGCTGTTGCAGTTCATCCGTTTGTATTGTCAGATCGATGATGCTGCCGCTTGCCAACATTCGTTCGATGGCGCTGAGCCGCCGCTCGAGTTCATTCAGCTTCACCAGTACCGGATCGTCGGCCTGTGGTGTCATAGCGCAACCGACTGCCAGGAGAGGCAGTATCGCGACAATCGCCAGAATCTTTTGTTTGGTCACGCTTGCTCGCCGTTAGTTGAGGTACTTGATCTCGACACGCCGGTTTAGTGCGTACGCTTCTTCATTACTGCCAAACGCTGCCGGCCGTTCCTCGCCAAAACTCACTGTCGAAATCTGACTTGTGGATGCGCCCTGAATAAGCAGCATGCGGCGCACAGCCTGAGAACGGCGCTCGCCAAGGCCAATATTGTACTCGCGCGATCCGCGTTCGTCCGCATGGCCTTCCAGGCGGATCCGCGTAG
>JAZFPY010000223.1:0-5282 GCA_036444875.1 Woeseiaceae bacterium
TCCATATCGCCGAGATGATCTTCGTCACCCAGGATGTCGGTGAGTACGGCGTAATCATCGCCCTCTTTCACGAGGCCCATGGCAACACCTGCAACCGGGGCTTTTATCGGCACACCCGCATCCATCAGCGAAAGGCTGGTTCCACAAACCGAGGCCATAGAGCTGGAGCCGTTTGATTCGGTAATTTCGGAGACAACACGAATCACATAGGGAAAGTCTTCCATGCTCGGCATAACAGCTTGAATGCCGCGGCGAGCCAGTTTTCCGTGGCCGATTTCGCGTCGCTTCGTTGAACCCATAAAACCGGTCTCACCGACGCAGTACGGCGGGAAGTTGTAGTGCAGCATGAACGGATCCTTTCGTTCACCTTCGATTGCATCAATGATCTGTGCGTCGCGACCCGTGCCAAGCGTTGTCACAACAATCGCCTGCGTCTCGCCACGTGTGAAAATGGCTGATCCGTGAGTTCGCGGCAATACGCCGACTTCGACGTTAATCGGCCTGACAGTCTTTCTGTCGCGACCGTCGATCCTTGGCTCACCGGCTATGACTCGTTGACGAACAATGCGTTTTTCGAGCTTCGACAGGGCACCCTTGACTTCGTCCGATGACCAGCGGGCATCGTCGCCACCGGCGAGAGATTCTTTTGCAGCTGCTTTGGTGTCTCCGACACTGGCCTGCCGTTCCATCTTATCGGTAATGCGATAGGCATCGGACAGTCCGCTCTCGGCAGCATCTGCAGCGGCTTTCTCAAGCTCTGCATCAACGGCCGGTGCCTCCCAATCCCATTTTGGCTTACCGGCTTCACCTGCCAGTTCGTTGATCGCGGCGATCGCTACTTGCATCTGTTCGTGGCCGAACATTACGGCCCCGAGCATGACCTCCTCGGATAGCGATTTCGCTTCCGATTCGACCATCAACACCGCATGTGCAGTTCCCGCGACTACTAACTCGAGGTCCGAGTCCAGCAATGCGGACGCGCCGGGGTTCAGAATATAGTTGCCGTCCTTGTAGCCTACCTTGGCGGCAGCTATCGGACCGGCAAACGGCATGCCGGAAATCGCCAGTGCAGCGGATGCGCCAAGCAACGCCGGGACGTCCGGATCGACATCAGGATTCAGTGACATCACAGTGGCAATGATCTGGACTTCGTTCTTGAAACCTTTTGGAAAAAGCGGCCGTACCGGCCGATCGATCAGGCGGCATGTCAGAACTTCTTTCTCGCCTGGCCGACCTTCCCTTTTGAAAAACCCACCCGGGATTTTGCCGGCCGAGTAAGTTCTTTCCTGATAGTTGACGGTTAATGGAAAAAAGTCGCGGCCGGGATCTGCTTCTTTCCTGCCAACGGCAGTTACGAGGACTTCTGTCTCGGCCATTTTGACCATTACGGCTCCGTCCGCCTGACGCGCGATCGCACCCGTTTCCATAGTGACTTCATGTTCCCCATACTGGAACGTCTTTGATATAGCTTTCACTGTTCTACTCTGATTATTGATCTGTACTGGCAATGCAATCTGTTGCGAACCCGTTTCAGGGCCGACTGTTGATTTAATCCATTGCCGAGGCGCCGATGAAAAAACTAACGGCGGAGACCGAGCCGGGAAATCAGCTCGCGATACCGATCCTGGTCTTTCGATTTCAGATAGTCGAGCAACTTGCGTCGCTTGTTCACCATCTTCAAAAGACCCTGCCGGGAATGATGATCTTTTTTGTGCTCGCCAAAATGGCCGGTGAGCTCCGAAATTCTTGCGGACAGCAGTGCAACCTGTACCTCAGGCGAGCCCGTATCGGCATCCCCGCGGGAATAATCCGAAATTATGCTGCTCTTTTCTTCAGTGGAAAGTGACATCTCAACGACGCTCCGAACGTTCTCTAACTCTGCTGGCCCTATTTTGCAGCGCGCTATTTTAGCGCCTGATTGGGCCGGTTGATAGCCTAAATCAGCTAAAAATCAGGGTTTTCTTCCCTGCCCACGGGCCGACTGTTTTCAGCAACCCGAAATATCCGCCGCGGCGCAATGGTACCGTCGCCCGCCAGCTCGCCCACGCCGAGAAACTGCTTGCCACCGTTGCTATAGACCCTGACCCGGCCGGTCTGTCTAGGATCTTCTTCCAGCCCCATGGGCACTGCCTGACCGCCGGTGAAGCGCTCCGCGGCATCCTGGTCAATCTGCTGCTTCGGCCAGCCGGCCAATGCCGCATCGGCGGGAAGCAGATGCTCGCAAAGCGCTTCGGGACTGGATGCCGCAAAGCGCTCGGCGCTCGGCAGATCCAGCATGTCCTCGGCTCGAAAGTCACCGACCGATTCCCGGTGCAGGCTGGCAGTATGCGCCACCGTGCCAACGACCCTGGCAATATCCTCGACCAGGGTTCGTACATAGGTACCCTTCGAACAATGCACTCGGAAGACCAGCCGGTTGCCGCTCACTTCGAGCAGGCTGATATCGTGAATCCGAACGCTGCGTGCCTCACGTTCAACGACCTCTCCCTTGCGGGCCAGCTTATACAGGCGTATTCCGTCCTTTTTTAACGCCGAATACATCGGCGGCACCTGCTCGATTTCGCCGCAGAACCCTGCCAGGACCTTCTCCCAGCCGTGGTGATCCAGCGTCGGGACTTCGGCTGTCGCCGTTTCATTGCCGTCGGCATCGCCGGTATCGGTGGCGACGCCGAGACGTGCCGTGACCCGGTAGATCTTGTCCGCATCGAGGAGGTAGGCGCACACCTTGGTTGCCTCACCGAAGCACAGCGGCAACATGCCGGTTGCCGCAGGGTCCAGACTCCCCGTGTGGCCGGCCTTTTTCGCCTTGAGCAGTTTCTTGACCTTCTGCAGCGCCTGGTTCGACGTGATGCCTGCCGGCTTATTCAGAAGCAGCAAGCCGTCGACAGATGCTCTCCCCGGCCCATCACCAACAGATGTTGTCATTGCCGATTACCTGTCGGTGTCTGCGTTGTTGGCGTTCTCGATCAGCTTGCTGATCTTCATGCCATGAGCAACGCTATCATCGTGCAGGAAACGAAGCTCCGGCACATGGCGAACCTGCAGCGCGCTGCCGAGTTTGCCACGCAGGAAGCCTGATGCCCGGTGCAGGCCTTGTAGTGCGGTATCCGGGTTATCATCTGGGTTTAGCAAGCTGAAATAGACCCTGGCGAGACTGAGATCGCGCGTCATCTCAACAATCGTCAGTGAAACGCCGTTGAGGCTCGGATCCTTCACTTCAAATCGCAGCAATTCGCTCAAAGTGCGCTGCACCTGCACAGCCAATCGCTGGTTACGTGAAAACTCGCGGGGCATTATTCTTTGCTCTGCCGTATAAGGCGCGGGATCATTCGAGCGTACGGGCGACTTCCACCCGTTCGAAACATTCGATCTGGTCGCCGGCCTTTACGTCGTTGTAATTCTTGACGCCGATACCGCATTCGGTGCCCGATTTGACTTCATTGACATTATCCTTGAAGCGTCGCAGTGATTCGAGCTCACCTTCGTAGATGACGACATTGTCCCGTAGGACGCGGATCGGATTTGCGCGCTTGACGTAGCCCTCGATGACTATACAGCCGGCAATATTGCCGAGTTTTGGCGATATAAAGACTTCCTTGACTTCGGCGAGTCCCACAATGTTCTCGCGGATCTCGGGCGCCAGAAGGCCGCTTATCGCCGCTTTCACATCGTCGATCGCTTCATAAATGATGCTGTAGTAGCGAACATCGACGCCGGACTCCTTGATTGCAGCACGGGCTGCACTGTCCGCACGAACATTGAATCCGATGATGATGGCGTTTGACGCATCGGCGAGTGTAGCGTCCGATTCAGTGATGCCACCAACGCCGGAACTGATGACTTTGACTTTTACTTCGTCATTCGACAGCTTCGTCAGGGCATCACGCAGTGCCTCGGTACTGCCATGCACGTCCGATTTGATCAATAAAGGTACCGTGGCCGCAGCTGCCTCGGTCATCTGGCTGAATACATCTTCAAGTTTTGCAGCCTGCTGCTGAGCCAGTTTGGACTCACGGGACTTGGTCTGACGGAACTCCGCGACCTCTCTGGCCTTGCGCTCGTTCTTGACGACGAGGAAGTCGTCGCCCGCGCTGGGCGTCTTGGACAGGCCGAGCACAACGACCGGGCTGGATGGACCCGCCGACTTGATCGATTTCTGGGTCTCATCAAACATGTTTCGGACGCGGCCGTACTCTTCGCCCGCGATGATCATATCACCCTGCATCAGCGTTCCCGCCTGCACCAGCAAGGTAGCTACCGCGCCGCGACCTTTCTCGAGGCTGGATTCGATAACAATGCCACGCGCCGGACCCTCCGCGACTGCTTTGAGGTCCATGACCTCAGCCTGCAGCACGATAGCATCCAGCAACGCATCGACGCCTTCTCCCGTCTGTGCAGAGACGTTCACGAACAGATGCTCTCCGCCCCACTCTTCGGAAATAATCTCGTGTTGCGACAATTCATTCCTCACTCGCTCTACGTCGGCGTTCTCCTTGTCAATCTTGTTGATCGCAACAACGATCGGTACCTTGGCCGCGTTCGCATGCTCGATCGCTTCAATGGTCTGTGGTTTGACGCCGTCATCGGCGGCCACAACGAGGATGACGATATCCGTTGCCTGCGCACCACGAGCTCGCATGGCTGTAAATGCAGCGTGGCCCGGCGTGTCGAGAAACGTGATACTCCCTTTGTCGGTTCTTACATTGTACGCGCCGATATGCTGTGTAATGCCGCCGGCCTCACCGGCCGCGACCTTGGTATGACGCACATAATCGAGCAGGGACGTCTTGCCATGATCGACGTGCCCCATGATGGTTACCACAGGTGCTCGTGGAACTTCTTCGCCTGTCGGTTGCTCGTCGGCAAGTAAGTCCTCGTCGACAGCCGTGCCACTGATCGGCTTCGCAATGTGTCCCAGTTCTTCGACAACGAGAATCGCGGTGTCCTGATCGATGACCTGATTGATGGTCACCATTGCGCCCATATTAAACAGAACCTTGACGACTTCGTTGCCTTTGACGGCCATGCGCTGCGCGAGTTCCGCTACTGCGATGCCTTCAGGAATCTCGACCTCGTGCACAACGGGCGCCGTGGGTCTTTCGAAACCGTGCTGTCCGTCAGTACTCAGGGACACCGGCCGTCGCCTGATCGGCGCCTTGCGCTTGCGGCGGCCACTCTTGTCGCCGGCGACGTGCAATTCTTTGCGGCCGTAGCGTGTATCCGTCGGCTTGCCTTTTTTCTTGTCCTTGTCCTTGGCGCGGCGATCTCGGGCATCCTGCTCA
>JAZFPY010000224.1:0-6052 GCA_036444875.1 Woeseiaceae bacterium
ATGATCTCGTAGATCAGACGGCGATCTTCGAGACCCGGGTATTCTGCCTGAACGGCCTGGTACTGATCGTCGAACAGTCGTTCCCCGCACAGTTGCTCGAGACTTAGAAGGCCCGCGCGAAAACCGTCATCGACATCATGGTTGTTGTATGCAATTGCATCGGCAATGTTCGCGAGCTGCGCCTCGAGTCCTGGCTGTTTTCTCTCGAGAAAGCGCTTACCGATTTCACCGAGCTCGCGGGCGTTCTTTTTCGAGCAGTGCTTCAATATTCCCTCGCGAGTTTCATAAGTCAGATTGAGCCCTTGAAAACTCGCGTACTTCGCTTCGAGTTCGTCGACGACGCGCAGCGACTGAAGATTATGCTCGAAGCCGCCAAAATCCTTCATGCGGGCATTGAGCGCATCCTGTCCGGCGTGGCCGAAAGGCGTGTGGCCCAGATCGTGAGCAAGGCATATCGCTTCCGTCAGCATCTCGTTGAGACCGAGTGTACGTGCGACCGTCCGGCCGATCTGCGCAACTTCCAGGGAGTGCGTCAACCGCGTGCGATACAGGTCACCCTCGTGATTCACGAATACCTGTGTCTTGTACACGAGCCGGCGGAACGCCGTCGAATGAATAATCCTGTCCCGGTCTCTCTGAAACTCCCCGCGATACGGGGCTTTCGGTTCATTATATCGGCGCCCGAGGCTCTGTTCCTCGTGCGCCGCGTAAGGTTTCAGTGTGTCCATCGCCTGGCTATAAGCCGGCTTTGTGGAGGACCTCGTTCAGCAACGACTCTGAATAGTCTGTGCCGATGCAGGCCTCGCCAATTGATTTAAGGAGTACGAATCTGAGCTGCTTCGCCTGTACTTTCTTGTCCCTTTCCATGGCTGCTCGCAATTTTTTCGCGTCTATTGCGGGAGGCGCAACGGGAAGACCTGCCGCCGCAATCAAGTCTCGTATGCGCTCCCCTGCTGACCGCTCAATATCACTTAATTCGGTCGCCATCACCATGCCCGCTGCAACCGCCTCACCGTGCAGCCATTCGCCGTAGCCCAGACAGTTCTCTATCGCATGTGCGAACGTATGACCGAAATTCAGTAATGCCCTATTGCCTTTTTCTTTTTCGTCTTCAGAGACGACTGCGGCCTTGATTTGGCATGACCGGTGTATCGCATGAGCCAGTGCATCGGCGTCTCTTGCAAGCAGTGCATCGATATTAACTTCCAACCATTCGAAAAATTCCGCATCGCTGATCACACCGTGCTTGATCACTTCGGCGAGCCCTGCCCGCAGCTCTCGGTCTGGCAGAGTTTTCAGCGTGTCCGTATCAATAAGCACCAGGCGAGGTTGATGAAACGCACCGATCAGGTTTTTCCCGTCCGGGTGATTGACGCCGGTCTTGCCGCCGACTGACGAGTCGACCTGTGCAAGCAACGTGGTCGGTACCTGTATCAATGCAACACCCCTCATGTAGCAGGCAGCTGCAAATCCGGCAATATCGCCAACGACTCCGCCACCCAGCGCTATAACGGTCGTGTCGCGGTTTGTGCGCGCGCTGGCCAGACAGTCGATGATGGATTCGACGCTCGTCATCGTCTTGAAGGATTCACCATCTTTCAGGTTGATCGAGTGGACCACACGATCCGGCAGATTCTTTTTGAGACTCTTCAGATAAAGCGGCGCGACCGTCTCGTTACTGACGACGAGACAGTCTGAACCGACCAGGTGGGAAGACAGGTCGAAGGCGCCGCCGAGCAGGCCACCACCAATGATAATAGGGTAGCTGCGAGCGCCGAGGTCTACTTGCAATGTGCGCGGTTCTGTCAAGAGCCGTTCCAAGGCATTACGGAACCGTCAAGATTACCTGATTTACACAGATTGGCGAATATCGTCCGTCAGGTCGGGCTCCTACCTAGATTCTATTGACGTTGTTATCGCCCGTCAGGACGGGCTCCTACGACGCGTCGGCAGTTACCTGTTGGAGCCCGTCCTGACGGGCGATTTCTAACGGTGATTTATGCGGTGATGCCCTGACGGGTGGTCCTCTTACAAGGCATCGTGAATTTCGCGCGCCACCGTCTGTACTCTCCGCCCATCGGTCTCGATGATCAGGTCCGAGATCTCACGGTACAGGGGATCCCGCTGTTCCATCAGCTCCCGCAGAACTTTTTCCTTGTCTCCATTCTCCAGCAACGGCCGTTTGTTTCTTCTCTGTGTCCGCTCGAGCTGTTGCTTGACACTGGTATGCAGATAGACCACGAAGCCTCGGGCGCCCAGGCGACTACGGCTTTCCGGATCGGCGATTGCACCGCCGCCAGTTGCAAGTACGACGCCTTCCCTTTGCGACAATTCGTCGATAACCTTGACTTCACGCTTTCGAAAGCCCTCTTCGCCTTCCTTTTCAAATATGAAAGGAATATCGACGCCCGTCCGCGTCTCTATCTCTTCGTCGCTGTCGACGAATTCAAGATGCAGTAGCCGCGCAAGGTGACGGCCTACCGCAGACTTGCCGGCACCCATTGGGCCGACCAGAAACAGGTTTTTTGGTTTATTCATCTACGGTAGCTTGTCGGATCACCAGGTGGCTGAAGGAGAAAGCCAACCCGGGGGTTGGCTTTCATCTACCTGCTGAAATTCCGGATGTACGACCACATCTAATAGATGGTCGATCCTTCTGACAGAATTTTCGGCGTTACAAAGATGAGGAGTTCCGCTTTGTTTGTCACATTCTGCTTCGAGCGGAACAGAAAACCGATTCCCGGAATATCGCCAAGGAACGGCACTTTGGTTATTGTTTCCCGGCGTTCCGTCTCATAGATGCCTCCGAGCACGACAGTCTGACCATCATTGACCAGTACCTGGGTTTCAATCGACCGGGTATCGATACTTGGGACGAGACCACCAGTCGCGCTCGCGACCAGTTCGCCGACATTATCCTTGCTTACCCGCAAATCCATGATGATGCGGTCGTCGGGCGTAATCTGCGGTGTCACCGTCAGGCTCAGGACGGCTTTCTTGAACTGCGTTGTGGTAGCGCCGGATGAGGCTGATTCCTGGAAGGGTATCTCTACGCCCTGTTCAATACGGGCTTCCTTCTGGTTCGCCGTTATGACCCGCGGCGTCGAAATAATTTCCGCGCGTCCTTCCGTCTGCAGAGCCGTCAGCTCAAGGTCGACGAGGTATTCGGTCTCGAGTATAGAAATGGCAAACCGCCCCGCCGGACTCGCTATCGGCACGTTAACGTTGAAACGGTCGTTCAGGTCCGGTATCGCAACTGGGAAGATCGTGCCATTGGCCGGGTCTTGAAGATTGTCCAATACGGAGTTGATCATTGTATCGGTGCCGCCGGCGGTGCCCGTTATGACGGTTGCTCCGTCAGTACTGTTGGCTCTGTAGGCCGTGGCACCGAAGCGCACGCCGAGCTCACGACTGAAATCGTCGCTGACAACGACGATTCTCGACTCGATCAATACCTGTCGAATCGGAATATCCAGCGTACGAACGAGGCGACGAATATTCTGCAGCCGCTCGGCTGAATCCTGCACGAGCAGTGTGTTCGTCCGCTCATCAATGGAAACGCTGCCGCGATCTGACAACAACGAGTTCTCACTGTCGCCCGCACTAATCAGCTCCGCAAGATCGGCAGCCTTGGCATAGTTGACCTGCAGGAACTCGGAATAAAGGGGTTCCAGCTCGTGAATCGCCGCGCGGGCTTCGAGATCCGCCGTCTCGCGTGCAATTATTTCTTCGGCCGGTGCAACAATAATCACGTTGCCGTTCTGCCGCATATCGAGGCCCTTGGTCGTCATGACAATATCGAGCGCCTGATCCCAGGGCACGTTTCTCAAACGCAGGGTAACGTTACCCTGAACGGTATCCGAGACCACGATGTTGCGGCCCGATGTTTCAGCCAGAAGCTGCAGTACCGCGCGCGTCTCGATATCCTGGAAGTTAAGGGTCAGACGCTGGCCACTGTATTCCTTGGTCTCGGAGAACAGGCTCGCTCGCTCGGTATCTACCACTTTCGGGTTGATTTCGATCGTGAACTCATTGTCCGACTGATAAGCGAGTTGCTCGTATTTGCCTTCCGCAGTTATTACGACGCGCGTGTCCAGATTGGTTCGCAGCGTGTCGACCGTTGTGACCGGCGTTGCAAAATCAATGACGTCCAGCCGGCGCATCAACTCTGCCGGCAGGCTCGTGTCCTTAAATACTGCAACGACGCGGCCGCCTTCCTGGCGAATGTCGACCGGCGTAGACGGGTCGCTCAGTGTGATCAAAATCCGGCCGCCGCCACCGCGTGTGCGACGGAAGTCAACGCCTGTGATCGAGCGGCCGCCAGTGCTTGCGTAAGAGCGCGGGGCAGCAGACGGCGCGGAACCCGCGAACTGGGTCGTGAGCGAGCCATCCCCGCCTTCAGCGCCCAGTGTTATAACTATCGTGTTGCCGCTGCGGCGCATTTTATACGGCACCATCGTATCGAGATTCAGCACGACGCGCGTGCGGCCATTTGCCTCAGCTGTCAAGACAGTATCCAGTGGACCGAGATTGACGTCCCGGCGACGTGAAGACAGCCCGAGAGCAGTCTCGGGCAAGTCGAGCGCGATTCGGGCCGGATCGTCAATCGTAAATGCGAGTGGCTCGGGGGCCGTGCCGCTTAGGATCAACCTCACCTCCACCTGTTGCCCCGGGAGGCTCTGCACCTGAATGTCCTGCAGGCGATTGTTATCCTGCGCGTATGCGATCAGGCCCCACAACAGCAGAATTGCCGTCTGTAATGCAGCAATCTGTCGCAGCAACGAACGCCGGTTACTTATGCCGGTAGCCGGCTTGATTTTGAGCGTCATTCCAAATACTCCCAGTTTCCTTCAGGCATCAGTCCGCAAGACCGACGGCGGCTTCTCTTTCCAGATACCCGCCGATCCCGTCCGAAATAATTTCAATAAGTTCAATTTTCGATTCACCCACGCTAATGATTCGTCCGTCGTTTTGCCCCAAATAATTACCAGCCACGACGCGGTGAATCAGGCCGTCAGAGGTTTGTACAAGACCGTAGTTCGTGTCGCCCAGCTCCATCGTGCCGACCATTCGCAAAGTATCGAGCGGATACTGCTCTAAAAACTCGCGGCTTCGGTCCCGGTCAGGCCGGGTACCGCCAGCGGCCGCGCCTGCTGCTGCCTGCGGCGCATCGGGCACGAACGGTGAGCGAAAACCTTCAGCATCAGCGACGTAGCTGAATATCTCGTAGGGCGTAATTTCGGGCAATGGCTCAATCCGGCCTCCCGGCAGTGCCTTGGTCTCATTAATGAACTTGTCCAGATCGTCCATATCGCCGCCGCAACCCGCCACACCGAATCCGACGACCAGAATCGACAGCATCAAACGTTTCAAGCTCGAACCGGCCATTATTCTCCTGCCTCCTCATCGAGGTAGCGATAGGTCTTTGCGGTCACTTCCATCGTCAGCCTGTCGTACACGTCTTTTTCCTCGGGTGTGATATTTATGTCGTGCAGCGTCACGATGCGCGGCAGCGCGGCAATACCGCTGACGAAATTAGCAATCTCGTGATAACCCCCTGACAGCCGGATCTTGATTGGCTTCTCCGCATAGAAATCCTTGGGAATTTCCGACTGTGGCTGGAAGAGCTTTTCCTGCAGCCCTGCAGCGAGACCCGTCTGCGAAATATCAACAATCAGGCTTGGAATCTCGGTTTTACCGGGCAGTTGGCGCAGCATCGTACCGAACGACTGCTGCATTTGTGCCAGCTGTGCTTTATACGCGTCGTAGTTCGCGGCCTTTTTCTGTTTGTTCTTAAACGTTACGCGAAGCGTCTGCTCATCGTCCTGCGCGCGTGCAAGCTGCGGCGCCTTGTTTTCGACGATGGTCCAGAAAATGCCCAGGCCAACTACCACTGCAAAGACGATGCCGATTACGCCAGCGCGAAACGCAAATGGCCAGCGGCCAACGTCATTGACATCCAGCATTCTCAGTTCTTCAATGAGGTTCATCCGCCGTTCTCCAGGTCAACCGCATCGTCGTCGCGGATCTGTTTCAGGTTGACAACAAATTC
>JAZFPY010000225.1:0-2206 GCA_036444875.1 Woeseiaceae bacterium
GGGCGGGTAGTTGGTGGCCGCCAGGGCGATCTGTTCCCCCGCGGCCAGGTCCTTTTCGAGGACCCGTGCACACCTGCCTACAACAGCACCATCGCCGACGGTTCGATTGTTTGAGATGCCCGCGTCCTGCAACAGGAAGACGTTTTTGCCGACCTTCACCGATCCGCCCATGGCCGTGCGGCCGCAGAGGACCGTGTAGTCGCCGATCTCGCAGTTGTGGGCCACGTGGCAGTGGTCGTCGATGACCACCCCCTTGCGGATGATCGTATTCTCGATGGCCCCCCGGGCCACCGTGCTCAGGGCGCCAACCTCGACATCGTCCTCGATGATCACATTGCCGACCTGGGGGACCCGCACGTTCTTGCCCTCGCGCTGCAGGAAACCGAAGCCGTCCTTGCCGATCACGGCGCCGCTCCACACCGTCACCCGGTCGCCGAGCCGGCAGTAGTCGAGGATAGTCGCGTTGGGGTGCACCTGGCAGTCTTCGCCGATGGTCACGTTGTGGCCGACGTAGGCACGTCCCCGAATCTGGCTGTGCTCGCCGATGGTCGCCCCGGCTTCGATCACCGCGCCGGGCCCGACGGCGACGCCCTCGCCGAGGGTGGCCTCCTCGGAGACGAAAGCCGTGGCATGGACGCCTGACGGGAGGTCGGGGTGGCGCATGCCGTAGACTTGTCCGAGGATCATGAGCATGGCAGCCTGCGGATCGTCGACGACGATGCATGTCGGCCCCGCCGGTGCTTCCCTGGTGATGACAGCACTGGCCTTGCATGTCCTGGCGGCCGCGAGGTATTTGTTATCCCACAGGAAGGCCAGGTCACCGGGGCCTGCGGCGTCGAGAGACCGAACGCCGGAAACCTTCACCCCAGCCTGGGTGGGGTCCGTAAGCTCACCCCCGATGAGGTCAGCCAGCTGGCCGAGTTCAAACTGCATATTGTTTCTCCTGATTGGCATACAGCGTATCGGGCACGAGCCGCCCGGAGTCAGGCGCCGGAACCGGTTCAGAAGCGTCTCGAACGGTAGCCGCAATGAATTCTCTCTTGCCGCATCTCACTGGCATGAAATATTCCGCAGCACCTGTCGGCAGGCGCACCTCACATTGGAGTTTGCAGTATCGGTTTGGCGCCGATCAATATGATATTGTGCCTGCACAAACACCACCTTGCACAATATCCCTGCCATTCATGACCGAACCTCTCCCAGTTTTCCGGCGTCCCCCAGGACCCGATGAGCCAGTTGCGCTCGGCGCTGACGCAGAGACACTCAGGAGCCTCGAGGAATTGCAGCGTTCTTACGGCAATGTCGTCGCTGTTTCGACGCCTAACGGCAGGCAGGCTTTGTTTCTCAATGACCCTGAAGATATTCGTAGCATATTGGTGACAAACCACAGCAAGTATATAAAGGGCCCGGGCTTTGAGCGGGTCAAGATGCTGCTGGGAAACGGGCTGATTGTCAGCGACGGGGCGGCCTGGCGGCGATCGCGGACCATGGTGACACCGGCGTTTACACGACGCAATCTGCATAAACTGATTTCCTTGATCGTCCAGTGCTGTGAGCGAAAGTCGCAACGCTGGGCGAAACTCGCCGCGGCCGGGGAGCCCGTAAATATCACAAAGGAAATGACGGACTATGCGCTCGAGGTCATTCTCAGAGCGATCTTCGGCCCGGACTTTGATTCGAAAGTCATCGCGGATGGTGACAACCCGTTCGCCTTCCTCAGCCAGGATCCGTCGCGTGACCTGAAATTCGTACTCCGCTTGAGGGCACTGCGCGAATTGGTACTCAACATCATTGACGAGCGGCGGCAATCGGAGCCAGTGGAGCACTATGATTTTCTTTCCATGTATATGTCTGCAGAAGACAAGTCCGGCGAGAAGTACAGCGACGACGAGTTACTGAATGAAATAATGACTTTGATCATTGCCGGCTTCGAAACTTCCTCTGGCATACTCAACTGGGCGTGGTATCTGATCGCGCGCCACCCGAATGTCGACGCAAAGCTCATTCAAGAAGCGAGAGAGCAAGTGCCTGATACCGATTCGGTGAACAGTCAATCCATCGCCGAGCTGAAGTATTTTCATCAGGTTCTCGAAGAAACCATGAGGCTGTACCCACCGGTCTGGTTGTTTTCGCGCCGCGCCATCAAGGACGACACGCTGGCTGATTACGACATACCAGCCGGCACCGACATCTATATCTCTCCTTA
>JAZFPY010000226.1:0-6830 GCA_036444875.1 Woeseiaceae bacterium
GGTCGAGTGACGACTTGCCGAGGCCAATAAACGTCACATCATGAGTGTGACCCCATATATTGGGGGTGTCGTAGTTGATGTTGGCAGCGATTTTACCGCGTGCGAAGGTCGGGTTTTCCGCATAATATTTTGAACCCAATAATCCCTGCTCTTCAGCGCCAACGAGGGCGATGAGAATGGAGCGTCGCGGTGCCTGTGGCAAAGCTTTCATTCCTTTGCCGATCGCCATTACCAACGCAACACCGGATGCATTGTCGAATGCACCGTTATAGATGGCGTCGCCTTCTTCGTTCGGCTTGCCAATGCCGAGATGATCGTGGTGTGCAGTATAAATAACGACTTCATCCTTCAAATCCGGATCACTGCCGGTAATCAGGCCCAGCACGTTGGCCGACGCAGTGTGCGTGATTTCCACGTCCATGCCCAGTGAGGTGGTTATGCCGAGCGGTACCGGTTCAAAGTCACGATTATCGGCAGACTCGCGAAGCTCATCCAGATCAAGCCCGGCCATCCCAACTAACGCGCGGGCCGCGTCTTCGGTAACCCAGGAGTTAACCTGATTCCGGGGCTCATCTCCCGCCGGCAATTCGAACTGCACGCCGGTCCAGGACGTTTGAACGACCTGGAACGGATAACCGGCGGACGGCTGCGTATGAATAATGATTGCGCCGACTGCACCCTGGCGGGCCGCGCTCAGGTATTTGTAATCCCAGCGGCCGTACCAGAGCCGGGTCTCGCCGGCGAAAAGCTCGGGATCCCATTCGGGATCGTTGTTCATGATCAACAGGACCTTGCCCGTCAGGTCCTGGCCTTTGAAATCGTCCCAATCGTATTCGGGCGCCTGAATGCCATAGCCGACAAAGACGACTTCGGCATTCTCAAACTCTGCCCGTTCAGCTTGCAAGCCGCTTGACACAACATACTGATCCCATTGTTTTAGCGTAAGCGCGTTATCGCCGCGCAGGAATGTCCACTCATCGGGCTGATCCGTGTTTACGCCGACCAGGTCGAACGGTTGTTCCCAGCTGCCGTCTGCGGCGCCCGGTTCGAGACCCATCGCCTCGAGTTCCGCCGCGAGATATTGTCGTGCGGCGACATCGCCACGACTGCCAGGACCTCGTCCTTCGTATTTGTCTTGCGAAATCTCCTTGACGATTTTCCGCATGAATTCTCCGGAGATCTGTTCCGCAGCCGCTTCGGCGGCGGTGTTTCCGGCCCCCACTGAATCAGAAGCCACAACGGCCGACTCAATAGCGGGTGGCTCGCTTTGGCTGCAGCCTGCCAGCGTGATGCTGAACAGCACGGCCAGATAAATAATATTAGTTCGAATTTTCACTGCGTATTTCCCCTGCCGGGCTTCATCAAAGGGCCGCAACCTTGTCGCAGCTTGCGGACGTAAATGCGCGGCCTATCGCCCGTCAGGACGGGCTCCAACAGCGTTGCGATTAGGCCCCGTAGGAGCCCGTCCTGACGGGCGATTCATTGATCAATTAAAGATCTCAGACAGAAAGTCCTGCATTGCGTTCCACGAACGACGGTCGGCATCCGGACTGTAAACGGTGCCGAAATCCGGGTCGTTCGCCTGCGGATTGGTAAATGCATGCATCGTGTTGCCGTAGCCGTGGACCTGCCAGTCCGCGCCCATGCTCGAGAGTTCCTCGGCAAGCGATACCACCTGATCCGGTGGAGCCATCGGGTCATCCCAGCCATGTAAGGCAAGCACCTTGGCCTTGATCTTGTTGCCGGCGGTGTTGCCCGGTGAACCGAATAGACCATGAAAGCTGACGACCCCGCGAATGTCGGTTCCGGTCCTGGCGAGGTCGAGAACGCAAAGACCACCAAAACAGAAACCGATAGCCGCAACTCGGCTTGCGTCGACCTCGTCCAGGCCTTTAAGGACTTCCAGTGCGATCTGCAATCGACCTTGAAGCATCGCCCGGTCATCGAGAAATGGCTGTATCAGTGCACTGTTCTCTGCCGTATTCGTGCCGAGGATACCCCTGCCAAAATTATCCAGCGCAAAGCCGACGTATCCTAGTTTCGCCAGTGCTTCAGCTTTGCCGTTTTCGAAGTCACTTCGTCCGGCCCAGGCGTGCGCGATCATTACGCCGGGGCGTTTCCCCTCGACTGCATCGTCCCAGGCCAGGTAACCCTGCAGATCGACATCTCCATCCTGATAATCGATGGTTCTTGTTTGAATAGTCATTGCTTGCCCCACAAGTATGCTTCGTTTGCATCATAACGAACTGCTCTGGCATAAAAAAATCCTTGCATTGAATGACCAATATTGATTATAGTTAACCGATTGGTTAACTATTAGATCCGGATGCAGCAGGAAATCAACAATCTCGACCAGGTGTTTTTTGCCCTCTCCGACGGCACGCGGCGAGCCATTCTGAGCCGTCTGGCCGAGGGTTCGACCACGATCGGAGAGCTGGCCGAGCCGTTTTCCATCAGCTCGCCGGCGATTTCCAAACACATGAAAATTTTGGAAAAAGCCGGCCTGATCGAGCGCCGGATCGATGGCCGCCAGCACCACTGCAGCTTATCGACCAGTGCGTTGCAAACGGCGGAAGACTGGATCAACTTCCATCGCAAGTTCTGGGAGTCCCGGCTCGATGCTCTGGAAGACCTGTTAATCAACGAGAAATCGTCATAAACAAGGAGTCATTCAATGGCCAAAGGTAATAGTCTCGTTCTGACGCGGGTTCTCCCCGCCTCTCGCGAAAGGGTATTCGCCGCCTGGACCGAAGAGGCATTGATCAAACAATGGTTCTGCCCGCAAGAGGGCATGACCGTCCCGGTGGCGGAATTCGATGTTCGCGAAGGCGGCACCTATCGTCTCGTGGTCGAGGACACGGCAGGGAAAACCTACTCGCCAAGCGGCAACTACGAAAAAATTGTGCCGAATGAGAAAATTGTCTTCAGCTGGAAGTGGGCCGATTCCGAATTGATTACGCGCGTCACTATTGATTTGCGCGCTTTGGGTGACAACGAAACCGAATTAACGCTGACCCACGAAGGATTTCCCGATACTGAAATACGCGACCGGCATATTCAGGGCTGGGAAGGTTGTCTGGCGAAATTGCCGGACGTATTCTGATGACTTATCAGGAGGAGAATTTAGTCATGAAACTCTACTACAACCCGATTTCCACCTACTCACAGAAGGCGTTGATTGCCTTTTATGAGAAAGGTATCGACTTCGAGCCGAATATCGTCAACCTGATGGATCCGGACGACCTTACAAAATATCGCGACGTGTATCCGATGGGCAAAATACCTTGCCTGGTCCTTGACGATGGTCATCTCATCCCGGAATCAAGCATCATTATCGAGTACATCGACAGCATGGCTGAACCGCGACTGATCGACGGCGATAGCGAACAAACCAGAAAGATTCGATTCAAGGACAGAATGATTGATCTCTACCTGGACGATTCCATCGTAACCTTGCTGTTGCAGGGCATGAAACCCGAGGACCAACGCGACCCGGAGCGCATGGCAACCGCACAATTCCGCATCGACACGATGTACAGCTTCATGGAGGCCGAATTCGAAAAGCATCCCTTTGCCAGTGGCAATCAATTTTCGATGGCGGACTGCGCTGCTGCGCCCGCCCTGTTTTATGCGGAACAGACCGCACCATTTGCCGCGTACAAGAACATCTCGGCTTACTGGGAGCGCCTGAAACAAAGGCCGTCCGTACAGCGAACGCACGAGGAAGCTCGTCCTGCGCTGGAGGCGTTCATGAACAAGAACGCGGCCTGATCTCTTGCACCAAAACAATGCCGGGGCGGTACGCTGCCCCGGTTAACTCCTGATCTGAAGTGTTTTATCGTCGAACGACAATAACGTCTATGTGGCCGTCCGGGCCGATGTACCACGATGCCACTGTGCTCGTCAGGCTTACGACCAGCGAACCGAAGATGGCAGACCAGAATCCCGCAACGACGAAGTTATCCAGCATGGCTGCGACGAGACCAAACATTGCGGCGTTGAGTATGAAAAGAAACAGGCCAAGCGACAGGATCGTGATGGGCAGGGTCAGCAAAAATGCGACCGGCCGGACGAAGCCATTGACGAGTCCCAGAAGAACTGCAGCGAAAATAACGCTGCCCGTACCGTGAATTTCGACGCCGGGAATAATGGCAGAGGCCAGGAGCAGACCCAGTATCGTAATCAGCGTTCGAAGGAAGAAACCGTTCATGTGGCCTTAAATGAGGTCTGGCGAGCAGATTTAAAGGCCTGATCTTATTCCAGTATCTCAAACTCCGCCAGCCAGGCGCGTGCAAGTTTCCTGGCCTGCAGGACTTCAGAGGTTCTCATGCTTTTCGCCGATATGATGCGGTTTTGTTTGCCATCGTCGCTGCCGAGTTCCTCGGCGATATAGAACCACTTGTAGGCCTGCACCCTGTCAAGTTTCGCGCCTTCGCCAGCATAATACATGGCACCGAGATTGTTTTGAGCGATCGGATTCCCCTGGTGCGCTGACAGGCTGTACCACTTCATGGCCTCGGTGTTGTTTTCGGCAATGCCTTCGCCGGCGTCATACATCGCACCCAGATTATTCTGAGCATCGGCATCGCCCTGCTCTGCTGCGCGCTCATACCAGGCCATTGCAGCCACATTGTCTTCGGCAACACCGTTACCGTTATCGAATAACACGGCGACGGCATACTGTGCTTGCGGCGAACCCTGATCCGCTGCAAGACGGTACCATTTCAATGCCTCAACAAAATCAAGCTCAGTGCCCTCGCCGTTTTCCAACATGACACCCAGGTTGAATTGTGCATCGGGATGACCCTGCGCTGCTGCGGCATGATACCAGTGAACAGACAACTCGTTGTCTTCCTCGATACCTTCGCCAACGTCGTACATAACGGCGACATTGAACTGCGCTTTGACATGGCCCTGCTCGCCGGCTTGTTCATACCAGTCGACGGCTGTTACGTTGTCCTCAGGCACCCCGTCGCCCAGATCGTAAATCAATGCAATCGCATATTGCGCTTCGGCATCGCCCTGTTCGGCAGCCATCCGGTACCACTTGAGCGCTTCCTGATTGTCTTCCGCAACGCCGTTACCGACATCATAGGTGTAACCAAGGTTGTATTGTGACGCCACATGACCCTGATCGGCCCCCAGGCGATACCATCTGATCGATTCGTCGTAGTCGACTGCGACACCCTCGCCGCTGCCGTACATGACGCCCAGATTATATTGTGCCTGTTCGTCCGCCTGTTTCGCTGCCGCGCGATACCACTTGATGGCCGCTTCGTTATCTTCGTCTACGCCCTGGCCATAGTCATGAATAATCGCCAGATTGTATTGCGCGGCGACGTCACCACGGTTTGCCGGCTCCAGATACCACTTGATCGCCCTGGCCCTGTCTACTGGAACTCCGAGGCCTTCGTCGTAGATCAGAGCAACGTTATACATTGCGTTGAGATCACCGTCTTCGGCCAGCGGTAGCCACTCGTCAAGCGCTGTCGCATAGTCTTCGGCATTGAACGCGTCCAAGCCGGTCTTGAAGTCAGCGGCCATCAATGGGCCGGCGACCACCGAACACATTACGGCGATCTTCAGGGCGATCCAGGCAGTCGAGATACGGCAAGTCATCTTGGCATACGCTGCAGGGGGGCCAGGAGACCCCGGCCAATGCGAAATATTTCATTAGATTACTGGCCTGAGTGCCTGAAAACGTTGAACTAATCGGCATCCTGGACACAAAGAACGACAGAGCAAAAACAGCAGGAATGGGCGCACGCAAAGGGCTGGAGGGTGTCGCCTGGGGTCGGACGACCACAAGCAATTGATTTTAGAGACTTCTATCGAACAAATAAGCCAAAATTGCACTGAATCAAGGGTTTTCGGGCCAGATTTGCCCACAGACGTCTGATGGGGCCGTTGCGTCAAATAGTCTTAATAATCCGGTGCTTATCCAGGTCCGACCCCGATGATCGATAGCCAGGGGCTGCGGGCCCCTTGGCTTATGTTGGCGCCCCGACCATGATTCGAACATGGGACCCCCAGATTAGGAAGGCTTAGGCGTAGACCTTAAGTGTTTAATTTTAAAGGGAAAGTTTCGAACAATCCAAAAGGATTCTGCCCGGCAAACTTTGCTAGACATCTGAAGGAGGTCCGAAATGAGCAAACTTGCAACGGAAATCAGCCATGAAGAACTTATTCACGCATGGGCGCCGCTCGTCGATGTATCTATGACATTGGACACGCTGATGGAGAAAAAAGGCAGCGGCAAAGCCGGGGAGATAATCGTGTTCATGGATGACAAGGTTAAACGGGCACTGGAACCCCTCAAGGCATGCTTAGATAGAATTGAAAAACAAAACCCCGACCAATTCGGTTAGACGGAATCATTCAGGGCCAGGGATGGCCCACAACCCTCAGTCGGGAATTTTCTCATTCCTGCTCGGTTCACCTGCGGATAGCCATCGAATCAAGAATGCTTTTTCTGCCCCACCTGCATCAATGACTTCCTTGGCGTTGTTGGCGCCTTCCAGCCATCTTTCCACCTCATGCCGGTGCAATTCCGATAGCCTTATGAATTCGTCCTGCCAGGTCACCATATCTCTGTCTGCCCTTCTACGTTGTTCATTAACGAATGATACAACCTAGGTATCAGGCAATCCGACCAATCGTCTACTACACTTAGGAATTAGTAACGATAAGGCCGATCCCGCCGAAAGACGGGGACGGAAAACCGCGGGCTCTCGATTCGGACCCTACTCGTATTGTAGTGCGGCATATTCATTGGCATTCATTTTCTTGAGATCGAACACAGGAGAAACGATA
Source organism: Woeseiaceae bacterium (assembly GCA_036444875.1). Classification (GTDB taxonomy): domain Bacteria; phylum Pseudomonadota; class Gammaproteobacteria; order Steroidobacterales; family Woeseiaceae; genus JACZWL01. The sequence goes on from JAZFPY010000226.1 coordinate 6,814, forward strand.
TGAATCGTAAACTAGTC
>JAZFPY010000227.1:0-4303 GCA_036444875.1 Woeseiaceae bacterium
CGCCGGGTTCGCGATCATGCGATTCGGTGACGATCAGGCACATCTTTTCCTGCTGGCTGTGCAGCCCGAATTCCGCCGTACCGGTATCGGTCGATCGATGATGCAGTGGCTGGAAGAATCCTGCCGCGGCGCCGGCATTCAGCAGGTCAGGTTGGAGGTTCGCGCCTCAAATCGCGGCGCGCGACTGTTTTACTGGCAGCTTGGTTTCTGGTTTCTCGGCCAGGTTGCGGGCTACTATGACCGCCGTGAGGCAGCCGTGATCATGGTACGGTCACTGAACGATCCACGACCGCGATTTTCTTCGTACTAAACTGCGCCGGCACTCTGCGCATACGACCAGGCCATTTCAACCAGTGGAGCAACCGCATTGGCGGCCCGTTCGGCATGCGCGCTTGCGGCCGTGCCGTCGCGAACACGCCCGGCGATACCCTGCAGAATGGCGGCAATACGAAAGAAGTTATAAGCAGAATAAAAGTCCCGATTCTGAATCCCCCCGGGCCGGCCCGTGCGTTCACAGTATGCCGCGACATATTCATCCTCCGTCGGGATACCGAGGGCTTTCAGGTCCATGCCCAACAGCCCTGAAGAACCGACGCCAATTTCAGTCATCTGCCACGCCATCAGGTGGTAGGTGAAATCACCCAGCGGATGTCCGATCGTCGATAGTTCCCAATCGAGCACAGCAAGCACGCGCGGTTCGGTCGGATGGATGATAATGTTGTCGAGCCGAAAATCGCCGTGAACAACACTGACCGACTCGTCCTCCGGGATGTGCTCCGGCAGCCAGGCAATCAGCTTGTCCATCACTTCGAGTTTTTTTGTTTCCGATGCGTAATACTGCCTCGACCATCGGGAAATCTGTCGCGCAAAATAATTGCCGGGTTTACCATAGTCGCCAAGTCCGATATGTTCGTGATCGAAGTTATGCAGCTGCGCAATCGTTTTGCCTGCGCTGTCGTAGATCGCCGCTCTTTCGTCAGGGTCTATCCCCGGCAGGTCCAATTCCCAGAAAATGCGTCCTTCCACGAACTCCATGATGAAAAACATGGTGCCGAGAATTTCCTCGTCCTTGCAAAGCACATGGGGCCGCGGGACCGGAAAGTCGACGGCGTAGAGTGCGCTGATCACCGTGAACTCACGATCAACGGCATGTGCGGATTTCAGGAGTTTACCGGGCGGCTTACGCCGCATCACGTACTTGCCCGATGGCGATTCGAGCAGGTAGGTCGGATTGGATTGCCCGCCTTTGAACTGTCTGACTGTCAGCGGCCCATGGAAATTCTCCACGTGGGACAGCATGTACTCTGCGAGTTGCCCGACATCGAACTGATGAGCATCACGAACTTCGCGAGTACCGGAAAACTGCTCCTGGCGATCGCCCATTCGGGCTTCAGCCCCGTGGTTCCACGAAAAAATCCGGCGCCAGTTCTGCCGACGGATCGACCGCATAGACAGAGAGATCGCTTACCCCGGCGCTCTCGAGCACCTCGTCGTCGATGCAGAAGTTGCCTGTGAATTCGCGACTCGGTTTGGTGAGGATGACGTGTGCAGCGTCGCCCATGATCTCGGGCTTGCGCGAGCGGCGCGTCAGCTCGTCGCCACCCAGCAGGTTCTGGACGGCGGCCGTCGCGATGGTCGTGCGCGGCCACAGCGCATTGACGGCAATGCCTTGTTCGCGGAATTCGCCGGCCATGCCCAGAACGCACATGCTCATGCCGAACTTCGCCATGGTATAAGCAACGTGTGGCGCAAACCATTTCTCTTCCATGTTCAAGGGTGCCGACAGATTCAATATGTGCGGGTTACCGGACTGCATCAGATACGGGATGCAGGTCTTGGAAACCAGAAACGTGCCGCGGGTGTTGACCTGGTGCATCAGGTCAAAGCGCTTCATTGGAGTTTGCAGTGTCGGCGTTAATGCAATCGCGCTGGCATTGTTGACGCAAATGTCAATCCCACCGAAATGATCAGCGCCCTGCTCCACTGCCTCGGCAACCTGTTCCTCCGAGCGAATATCGCAAACTACCGGTAGCGCCTTGCCGCCAGCCGCCTCAATTTCTTCGGCTGCCGTGTAGATAGTGCCCTGCAGTTTGGGGTGCGGCTCGGCCGTCTTCGCCGCAATGATGATATTCGCACCGTCCTGCGCAGCACGTTTCGCGATGGCCAGGCCGATACCGCGGCTGCCACCGCTAATAAATAAGGTCCGGTCTTTCAGATCGCTCATTCTATAAACCTACATTCGGAAGACGCCGTTTGGTGTTGATCATTGGCATTACGTCGTCCAGCATCCCCCTCATCCTGTGGCATTGTATAACTCACGCCCGATCAGCATGCGGCGTATCTCGCTCGTCCCGGCACCGATTTCGTATAGCTTGGCATCCCGCAGCAGGCGTCCAGCCGGATACTCATTGATATAACCGTTGCCACCAAGCGCCTGAATCGCCTCACTGGCCATCCAGGTTGCTTTCTCCGCAGCCAGAAGAATACAGCCTGCGGCATCGAAGCGCGTAGTTTGTTCCCGGTCGCATGCCTGCGCGACGGCATACACATATGCTCTTGACGAGTTCATCGCCGTATACATATCGGCGACCTTCCCCTGCATCAGCTGAAAAGTGCCGATAGCCTGACCGAACTGTTTTCGATCATGCACGTACGGCATCACAAGATCAAAGCAGGCCCGCATAATGCCGAGCGGGCCGGCCGCGAGAACGAGTCGCTCGTAGTCCAGCCCGCTCATCAGGATCGCAGCTCCTTTGCCAGGCGTCGCGAGGAGATTAGCCGCCGGAACAAGGCAGTTCTCGAATAACACTTCGCTGGTATCCGATCCGCGCATGCCGAGCTTGTCGAGTTTCTGTGGTGTTGATAGCCCGGCGCTACTGCGGTCCACGATAAACGCGCTGATACCACGACTGCCTGCATCCGGGTCGGTGACTGCATAAACGACGAAGACATCTGCTTCCGGGCCATTGGTGATCCACATCTTACTGCCGTTAAAAATGTAGCCATCGCCATTCTTCACCGCTGCCATGCGCATGCCGAGCACATCGGACCCTGCACCCGCTTCACTCATCGCCAACGCGCCGACGTGTTCCCCGGAAATGAGTTTTGGCAGGTATTTCTTCTTTTGTTCGTCGGTTCCCCAGCGCCGAATCTGATTCATACAGAGATTGGAGTGTGCGCCGTATGAGAGACCGACGGATGCGGATGCCCTGCTAATCTCCTCCATGGCAATGACGTGAGCCAGGTAGCCGAGTCCGGTGCCGCCAAGTTCTTCCTCAATCGTAATGCCAAGCAGCCCCAAAGCCCCGAGTTCCGGCCAGAGATCTCTTGGGAATTTATTTGACGCATCAATCTCTTGCGCACGGGGCGCTATCCGATCGGCAGCGAAGCTGTGTACGGACTCGCGCAGCAGATCAATGTCTTCTCCGAGCCCGAAATCAAAATCAAACATATCAGCAACCCCCGATGGCGAACCAGACGCCCGGCGAATCAGCCGGATCGAGCCCAGATACTGCGCAACGATCGCTGCCGAATGAATACCATTCGCGCGGTAGGAAGGCGAAAACCCTCCTTTTTTCGGGGTTTAGCAGCCTGTCGAGCTCGGGGGATCGTAGCGAGGCACAGGGGAAATCGCCGTCGCAGCAGCTTCCGCCAAAGTCCGACAGGCTGTCAGGTCACGATTTGCCGAGATCGTCGATGAAGATCGAGAACAATTCGTACTGCGAGGTAATACCCAGCTTCGAGAACAGGTTTCGCTTGTGCACCATCACGGTGCCGGGGGCGATATCGAGAAACCGGGCAATCGCTTTGGAGGAATGGCCGCGCAACAAAAACTGACTTATCTGGCGTTCGCGGTCTGTTAACACACTTTGACCAAACTTCTCGAAGCACCGGGTCAGGCGTCGGTGCATGCCATCGTCCCGGTCCGACGCATTCGTCCTGGTTGCCCAGCTCGACCAGATCTTCCTGATTGCCGCCTGAACGACGGGTTCGATTCGTCCAAGACGTGTCAATTCGCTCTTGTTGAACATCCGCTTGCGACGACCGACGACAAGCACGAGGGTCGTACTGTCTGATACATCGCCAAGAAAATCCATTTCATCGAGCAAGTGCGTGCGCTCACAGTATTGCCGGTAATACTCACTCGATCGAAAACGGTCGGGCAGCTCGTCACGAAATCGGCAAAGCGTTGGTTTGTTCTCTCTTAGCGCCAGCTGATACAGGGGATCGAGCAGATACGGTCCCGCCAGGTAGCGACCGAGATAATGCTTTTCTCCCTCGGGCTCGAGCGTGTGGTGCAGAA
>JAZFPY010000228.1:0-15568 GCA_036444875.1 Woeseiaceae bacterium
TATCGAGCCGATTTTCAGCAGACTTTCGAGAGCCGTTTTTCCAGCCAATCGTGAAACCGTTGTTGTAACGCATGTCAACGTAGTCGATATCCGACGCACGGCTCGTAATAATGTTTGCGACTACGTCGAGAAACAGCTTCGATCGCTGTTCGACTTCCCGCCTGCCGAGCCGGATATCGACGCCGTTTTGCAAAGTCATCTCCCATGCGCCACGCGCATCCATGTGAACGCGACGTACATCCAGACCGAGTGGAATCAGCTGCTCACGAATGGACAGATAGCGCTTGGCAATGTCGGCGGACCGGTTTTGGGGACCGCTCAGCCGTGGCAGTTCGGCGGGAACGTGGCGGGCGTCGGTTACGAAAAGCTCACCACGCGTATTAAGGAGTCCGCTCTCGCCCCAGCACGCGGTGGGGACCTGTTCGATCACGCTGATTTCGAGCCGATTGGGCCAACGTCTGACAACGTTCGCCCGATCGATCCAAGGCAGCGCGATAATCAAGCGCTGAATCTCGGCCAGGTTTACACTCAGGAAGCCGTCACTGAGCACGCCAGATATCGCTTCTTCAATTTGCAGGGCACTCACCCGCTGAAACGGGCCTTCAATCGTTATCGAGCGGATTGGCCGGTCGAGCAAGGTGGCACTCAACTCGAAACTCAGAAAAATGGCTCCCGCCGCAATGAGCGGAGTGATTACTTTGGCCAACGGGATCTTCGGCAGCCGGGCCCTGCCTGCCCTCTGCGGCTTGCGTCTCATTGCCTGCTTACGCATCGTTGGCCGCCGCCTCGATGTGAGTTAGTTCCGACTGGTCCGAGATGCTGGTTTCCAGAATTCGCCAGCAAAGCTCGGCAAATTCGATGCCGGCAGCTTTTGCCGCCATCGGCACAAGGCTATGACTGGTCATGCCCGGCACGGTGTTTACCTCGAGTACCTGTGGTTCACCGTCACTGCAGGTCATGAAATCGACACGGCCCCAGCCCGAGCAGCCCAGCACGTCGAATGCGGCAATGGCGAGCTTCGCGTACACAGCCTCCAGCGCAGGGTCGTCGGTACCCGGACACCGGTATTCAGTGCTGTCTGCTTCGTATTTCGCGCGATAATCATAAAAAACACGTGGCGTTTCGATGCAGATACTCGGCAGCGCCTCGCCCTGAAGAACGGCAACAGTCATTTCGTCGCCGAGGATGCATCGCTCCGCCAGAGCTGGACCGGAGAAACCAAGCGCCAGATCCGTGGCAGCGCCTAATTCGCCGGATTCAAATACTTTGGTCATGCCAACGCTGGATCCCTGATTCGACGGCTTCAATATGAGTGGATAGCCAAACTCTTCTGCCGCCAGTACTGCATCGGCTCTCTGCTCAATGATCAGGAAATCCGGCGTCGCAATGCCCGCCTCTTTGAAAAGGCGCTTGCTGCGGATCTTATCCATTGCGAGCGCCGACGCCATGACGCCGCTTCCCGTGTAAGGAGTGTTGAGCCATTGCAATGCACCCTGAATAGCGCCGTCTTCACCCCCCGTTCCATGCAAAGCTATCCAGACGCGATCAAAACCGGCTTCGTCGAAGTCGTGCATGCTTCTCTCAGCGGGATCCCAGGCTTGCGCCTCAACACCACGCGATTGAAGCGCGGCGAGTACGGCGTTGCCGGTATCCAAAGACACTTCCCGCTCTGACGAAAAACCGCCGAACATGACGGCGACCCTGCCAAAGTCGGCGGCACTTCTGACAACGATGCGATGTTCTTCGCTCACGACGCTGGGTTCCCGACAATGCGAACTTCGTGGACCAGTTCGACGCCGTATTGGTCGGCAACAGTCTGCTGTACGAAATTTATCAGTCGCTCGACATCGGCAGCGCAGGCATGATCGCTGTTGATAATGAAATTGGCGTGCTTGTCCGATACTTCGGCACCGCCGATGCGGTATCCCTTCAGCCCCGACTCCTCGATTAACCTGGCGGCGGAATCGCCCGGCGGGTTTCTGAACACTGAACCGCAGCTCGGCAACCCGAGCGGTTGAGTTGCCTTTCGACGATCGAGCATCTCCTTCAGCGTTTCCATACTGGCTTCTGCCGCCGGATCGAATGTCAGGACCGCTTCAAGGAACCACTCGTTGTCGGGCCCTCTGACGCTGCGATAAGCAACTTTGTAGTCTGATGGCAGACGCTCGCGGATTTCGCCCTGGCGGTCGATTGTCTTGATGGACTTGATGCGCTCCCAGGTCTCCTCGCCGTGCGCGCCGGCGTTCATCGCAAGTGCACCACCGAGTGTTCCCGGGATACCCGCAAAGAACTCGGCCGGACCGAGGCCCCAGCGAATGCATTGCCGCGCGAGCTGGGTGCAGGGACAGCCGGCACCCACCGTAACCTCGTACGGGCCAGTCCGTTCAATATGGCTCAGAACGCCCGCAACCGAAATGACGACACCCGGCAGGCCACCGTCGCGCACCAGCAGATTACTGCCGAGGCCAAACCAGAACACAGGCACTTCTGAATCGAGCTCGCGAAGGAACATTGCCAGGTCGTCAATGTTCGCCGGCTTGAAGAAATATTCTGCCGGCCCGCCGACTTGCCATGAGGTATGCCGACTCATGGGTTCATCACGGAGCAGGTCTCCAGTCACCGATGGGCTCTTTTCGGCCGCCATCATGAGTGCACCTTTAGTGATGGCTTCTTGCAGAGCAGTTTCGGCAACTGCGGCGCAAGTGCGCCGATGTCTCCGGCACCCATCATCAACACCAGGTCGCCGTCAGCAAGTACACTTTCGAGCACCGTGGCGAGACCATCGAGTTCTTCGACAAATACGGGTTCCACAGCGCCACGACTCCGTACGGCACGAGCGATTGCCCTGCCGTCCGCACCTGCAATCGGATCCTCTCCCGCCGCATACACTTCGAGAAGGATGAGCACATCGGCCTCAGACAGGACCGCGGCAAAATCGTCCAGCAGGTCGCGCGTCCGCGAATATCGGTGTGGCTGGAAGGCAAGCACAACACGCTTGCCGGGCCAGCCAGCGCGCGCAGCCTCCAATGTTGCTGCAATTTCGGTTGGGTGATGCCCATAGTCGTCAATGAGCAAGACGCGGCCATTTGCGGTTTCAATCTCTCCGTGACTTTGGAAACGGCGTTCGATTCCCTCAAAGTTTTCGAGCGCCGTGACGACAGCCTGGTCACCAATCTGCAGCTCTTCGGCGACAGCGATTGCAGCAAGCGCGTTGCGGACGTTGTGCAAACCGGGTAATCGCAGGCTGACGTCCAGCGACTCTTTTTCGTTTTGTCGCACCACCCGGAAACGGCTCAGACCTTCCGAGAATTCGATGTTTTCCGCACGTATATCCGCGTCACTATCAATGCCATAGGTCACCGTTGACCTGCCAACCTGACCGAGCAATTCATTTATGCCGGGATCATCGGTGCAGAGAATAGCGAGACCGTAGAACGGCAGGTTGTGCAGAAACTCGATAAAGCCGTTGCGTAGTTTTTGCAGGTCACCGTCATAGGTAGACATGTGGTCAGCGTCGATGTTGGTCACAATTGCAAGCATCGGCTTCAAATGCACAAAGCTGGCGTCGCTTTCGTCGGCTTCAGCCACGAGGTATTCGCCCTGACCGAGTCGCGCATTACTGTCAGCACTTTTCAGGCGGCCACCAATCACAAACGTCGGGTCGAGGCCGCCCTCGGCAAGAATGCTCGCGACAAGGCTGGTGGTCGTCGTCTTTCCATGTGTGCCGGCCACGGCGATCGAATAGCGAAAGCGCATGAGTTCGGCCAGCATCTCGGCCCGCTGCACGATCGGCATGAGCTGTTCACGTGCTGCCACGACTTCCGGGTTGCTTTCATTGACGGCACTCGACACGACGACAGCATCGGCATCGCGGATGTTCTTTTCGTCGTGCCCGATGAATATGGTGGCACCAAGGTTTTTGAGTCGCAGGGTTGATGCGTTGTTTTTCAGGTCTGAACCCTGCACCTGATAACCGAGGCTCAGCATGACCTCGGCAATCCCGGACATTCCGGAACCACCTATGCCGACGAAGTGCACGCGGCTAATTCGTCGCATCCGCTGGATCATGCGCGTGCTCCCGCGAGTTCGAGGCAGATATCGGTAATGCGCTGCAACGCATCCGGCTTTGCCAGGGCCCGCGCCTTCAGGGCGCGCGCCTGCAACTCATCCCGGCTGCTCAGCCAGTCCCGTAGCAAACCGGCGAGCGATTCATCGTTCAGATCCTTATCCGCCATGATTGCCGCAGCACCTGCTGCTGCCATCGACCTCGCGTTAGCGGTCTGATGGTCATCGACGGCTGTCGGATACGGTACGAAAATAGCGCCGAGGCCGGCTGCCGACAGCTCAGCGACAGTCAGCGCGCCGGCCCGGCAGACGACCAGATCCGCCCATGCGTAGGCTTCGGCCATATCCTCGATATAGGGCAGCAACTCCACGTCGAGCGCTGCCTGTCTGTATGCCTCACGTGCCGCTTCAATGGTCAGGCTGCCGGCCTGGTGTCGTACGACCGGTCGTAATTCCTCCGCTAGCCTTGCGAGTGCAGCCGGCACAACTTTATTCAGCGTCAGAGCGCCCTGGCTGCCGCCGAGCACCAACAGGCGCAAAGCGCCTTTGCGCGCACTGAAGCGCATCGCCGGTTCTGCCAGTGCCGCAATATCGGTGCGCACCGGATTGCCAACAGTCTGGGTTTTTATGTTGGCGGGAAAACTGCCCGGGAAGGCTTGCAGCACAACCCGGGCAAGACGCGCCAGAAGACGATTTGTTAAGCCTGCGACAGCATTCTGTTCGTGGATTACGAGCGGTCGCCGCGTCAGCCAGGCTGCCAGACCGCCGGGACCACTCACGAAACCGCCCAGACCGAGAACAGCAGCCGGCCGATGCCGGGCCATGATTCGAACGGCCTGAGCAAGCGCCCAAATGAGTCGGAACGGCGCCAGCAGCAAGGCCATTCCGCCCTTTCCCCGGAGTCCGGCGACGCTGATCCATTCCATTTCGATGTTGTTGGCGGGCCCGACCCTGGATTCGAGTCCGCGATGTGTACCAAGCCAGACAACTTCGTGTGACTGCTGCTGCAACGCCCTGGCAACGGCGAGCGCCGGGTACACGTGGCCACCCGTGCCGCCTGCCATCACAAGAATCGGTCGGCCGCTCATCGTTTTGCCCCCGATGACTTGCGTTTGCGATTGACCGGACGGGCATCCGTGACAAGCTCGTGATGCACACGAAGCAAGAGTCCTATGCTGATCATCGCGATAATCAGGCTGCTTCGGCCATAACTTATCATCGGCAAAGTCAGGCCTTTTGTTGGCAACAATCCCATGTTGACACCGACGTTGATAAACGCCTGAAGGCCAAGCCACGTACCCAGGCCCACCGTCAGATACGCTTCAAAAAACCTTGCGGCGTTCGCAGCGCGCATGGCCAGTTTGAAAATCCGCCAGAGGAGGCCAAGGAACAAACCGATGAGCAACAACGAACCCAAGAGACCGAATTCTTCCGCGAACACGGCGAACACGAAATCTGTGTGCGCTTCGGGCAAATAAAACAACTTTTGAACACTGGCGCCAAGGCCGACACCGAACCACTCACCGCGGCCGATCGCGATAAGCGACTGAGTCAACTGGAATCCGGAATTGAACGGATCAGACCATGGATCCAGGAATGCAGTCAGGCGTTCGAGGCGATAAGGGGATGTTACCGCCAGCGCCGCCATCGCAATTATCGTTGTACTGAAAAACAGCAGAAAATCACGAACGCGTGCGCCGGCAACGAAGAGCATCGCCAGCGCCGTCGCGAGGAGTACGATCGCGGCACCAAAGTCAGGTTCCGCCAGCAAGAGCCCGCAAGCGATGCTCAGGAGCAGCATCGGCCGCAGGAAGCCGACGAACTGTTCCCGCAGAGACCTGTTCTGTCTAACGAGATAGCCGGCGATATACAACAGCAGGCAAAGCCGTGCCGGTTCCGATACCTGGATGTTTATGACACCGACCCTGAGCCAGCGTGTACTGCCGTTGACCGCGTGGCCGACGCCCGGAATAAGAACCACGAGAAGCAACGCCAAACCGATCAGCAGCAGCAATGGCCCGAGGTTTCGCCATACACTCATCGGTATGAAAAGACAAAGGAACGCAGCAGCGCCGCCGATTAGCGCAGCGATTGCCTGGCGCTGAACGTAGTAGAACGGATCACCAACTGCATTATCCGAGACCGATATCGATGCCGACGCCAGAATGAGCAGACCGCCGATCAACAAAGTAAGCCCGATCGACAGCAGAACCGGATCTATCTGCAAGGGCGTCTTCAGGCGAGCCGGAAACGGTATTGTGGCGCTCGAGATACTCATATCGGTAAACTCAGAACTGCTTCGCCGAAAGCGTCGCCGCGAACCTGAAAATTCGGAAATTGATCAAAGCTGGCACAGGCCGGCGCTAGCAGGACTGTGTCGCCGGACTGGGCGAAACTGGCCGCATGCTCTACCGCTTCATTGATGTCGTTTACGATATGCACCGGCGCCTGATCCTCCAGCGCCTGTGCAATCTTGTCGGCATCGCTGCCGATCAGAATCGCCGCTCTAAGCCTGTCGGTGAGCGCTACCGACAGGTGATTGAAATCGCCGCCTTTTGCCTCGCCACCCGCGATGAGCACGATGATGCCGTCGATCGATTCGATTGAGGCAACTGCTGCGCCGATATTGGTCGCTTTCGAATCATTGATGTAGTTCACACCGCCTTTGCGTGCGACCAGTTGCATGCGATGCGGTAATCCCGGAAATTCCGGAAGTACCTGCAGCATCGCAGACAGCGCGAGTCCCATGAGATCTCCGGCGGCAAGCGCGGCAAGCGCATTCAATTGATTGTGCCGACCGACCATCGCCAGTTCGGATGTCGCAAGGAGCAGCTGCTGTCCACGGGCGAGAAACTCAATGCCGTCTTCCTCGAGCAGCCCGTAGTGTCCTTCCTCAGGCGCGTCCAGGCCGAAACTTACGACCACGGTCTCTTTGCCGACATGTTTGGCAATATCGGGGTCGGCGCGATTGATTACCGCAGCGTCGGCGTTTTTGAAAATCCGGTACTTCGCCTTGCGATAGCTTTTCTCACTCTCGTGCCAATCGAGATGATCCGCCGTGATATTCAGCAACACCGAGACTTTCGCCGGCAGCTTCTGTGTGCGTTGGAGCTGAAAACTCGAAAGTTCGAGCACATAGAAATCGGGCTTATCGTACTCCAGCAGATCGAGCGCCGGTTCACCGAGATTTGCGCCGGCCAGCGCTGTTTGTCCAGCAGCGTCACACATCAGTGACAACAGTGTCGTCACCGTGCTCTTGCCGTTCGAGCCAGTGACCGCGACAATTGCTGCGCGTGCCTCGCGCGCGAACAATTCGATATCAGACACGATTTCTATGCCGGCTGCGCGCGCCGCTTTGAGGAGCGGCTCCGAGTCGGCAATGCCGGGAGATACTACGATCCGGTTGATATTCTCGAGCGCAGCATCTCTGCTAGCGCCGAGAATGACCTCGGCGTCCGGTGCTAGATCGTTTAGCTCATCAAGGCCCGGGGGCTCGCTTCGGCTGTCGACAAATCTGGCATTGACCCCATTTCGCTGCAAATACCTTGCGACAGACAAGCCGGTGACGCCCAGACCGAGCACAAGGTTTTCGACCTTCGCCGCAGCAGGCTTTCTGTAGCTTCGCTTTTTTTTCTTCGCCGCAATCATCGGATCTTCAGACTCGCCAGGCCAATCAGGACAAGAATGACCGTTATAATCCAAAAGCGGACGATGACCTTTGGCTCCGCCCAGCCTTTCAGTTCGAAGTGGTGGTGCAACGGCGCCATTCGAAAGACACGGTGGCCGGTCAGCTTGAATGAAGCGACCTGAATAATGACGGACACCGTTTCGACGACGAAAACACCACCCATGATTGCCAGCACAATTTCCTGCCGGACTATGACCGCAACAATGCCGAGTGCGGCCCCGAGGGACAGGGCGCCGATGTCGCCCATGAACACCTGTGCCGGGTATGTGTTGAACCACAGGAATCCCAGGCCTGCCCCGGCAAGCGCCGAACAGAACACGAGGATTTCGCCCGCGCCGGCAACATAGGGGATGCTGAGATATTCCGAGAAGTTCACGTTGCCAGTGACATAGGCAAAAACGCCAAGCGCTCCACCAACCAGCACTGTCGGCATGATTGCCAGGCCGTCAAGACCGTCAGTCAGATTAACGGCATTGCTAAAACCAACGATAAACAAATAAGTGACGGCGATTTGTAACATGCCAAGCGGTAACGCCAGGTCTTTGAAATAAGGGATCAGAAGCGACGTACTGACCGGGTCGACAGCCAGCAGGTAAAGTGAAACTGCTGCAATGATTGCTGCGATCGACTGCCAGAACAATTTTTTGCCCGCAGACAGTCCGGCGGGATCCTGCAACACGAGCTTCTTGTAGTCGTCGACATAACCGATCACGCCGAACGCAAGCGTCACAAACAATACAATCCAGATAAAGCGGTTCTCGAGATTTGCCCAAAGCACCGTGCTGACGACGATCGCCGTCAATATCAATGCACCACCCATCGTCGGTGTGCCGGCCTTCGGCAGGTGGCTCGACGGCCCCAGTTCGCGAACCGGCTGCCCAACCTGACTAATGCTGAGCTTTGCAATCATCCGCGGGCCGATAACGAATGACAGGATCAGGGCTGTCAGGGCACCAAGGATTGCGCGTAAGGTCAGGTAGCTGAAGACGTTGAACCCGGATTCGAACTTCGTGAGGTATTCGGTGAGATATAGCAGCATGGTCAGGCCTTGCGTCTCATCGGCGGCGCGTTGATCAAGGCCTCGACCACACGCTCCATTTGCATGAACCTTGATCCTTTAATCAATATGTTTGTGTCTTCGGTTGCCGAACGTTGTATCTCTTCAATCAAGCCATCGAGGTCCTCGTACCACTGTCCGCCGCTGCCGAAAGTCTTCACCGTGTTTTGTGATAAAACGCCGGTTGCCAGGAGCCGATCAATGCCGAGGCGCCTCGCCGCCCGGCCGACTGCCTTGTGCAGCAATACTTCGTCCTCGCCCAGCTCGCCCATGTCGCCAAGCACGAGCCATTTCTGACCAGACTGTGCGACCAGAAACTCGGCTGCCGCGATGACGCTCTGCGGGTTCGCGTTATAGCTATCGTCGTAAACAGTCAGGCCCGTAATGCCTTCGACCGGGTGCAGCCTTCCCGAGACCGCTTGCACGGATTCAAGGCCCTGCCGGATCTGTTTGCTGTCTATTCCGAGCCCGTGAAGTACGGCTGCCGCAGCACAGGCGTTCTTGACGTTATGCAGGCCTGCAAGCGGCAATCTGATCGGAATCTCTTCCTGGTGAATGTGCAGGCTGAATGTCATCTCGTCGCCGTGCGCCTGGATATCCGTGGCAAAGACGGATGCGTCGGCTTCAATTCCGAAACTGATGACCCTGTCGTCCGGTAGCAGCGAGCTCCAGTAGGAGAAATAGGAATCGTCTGCATTCAGCACTGCGAAGACCGGCGCAACCTGCCCCCCAAGTATTTCTCCCTTGGCGCGGGCGACGCCGTCGAGGTCTCCGAATCCCTCGAGGTGTGCGGGTGCCACATTGGTAATAGCGACGACTTCCGGTTCCGCCAGGGATGTCAGGTAGGCGATCTCTCCCGGATGGTTCGCGCCCATTTCGATGACCGCGTAGCGATGTTCTTCAGAGAGGCTCAGCAACGTCAGCGGCAGGCCAATCTCGTTGTTGAGATTGCCGCGTGTTGCCAGCGTTGCGGCCGATAGCGAGAGGCAATTCGCGATCATTTCCCTGAGTGTCGTCTTACCGTTGCTGCCGGTAATGCCGATGACCTTCGCAGGCATTCGTTTGCGCCAGGCCGCGGCCAGCATGCCCAACGCAAGCCGCGTGTCATCTACCGTGATGTGCGGCAGATCAACGTCGGTTGCTGCTGGCAGCACGGCTGCGGCGGCGCTCTTCTCGGCCGCCTGCGAGACGAATTCACTGCCATCGTAGTTTGGTCCGGCTAGCGCAAAGAACAACTCGCCGGGACCAAGCGTCCGCGTATCGATGCTGACGCCGGCAAAGTTACGGTCGCTTCCGTGTAGCGTACCGTTCATGATTTTTGCTGCCGCTATCAAGCTGCCCTCCATCACTGCCGCCGGGCGCTGCGGCTCCGGCGAGCGAAAACGTTCGCTAGCGCCGCGTCGAAGTCCGAAAATGCAAGGCGTTGATCGCCGATAAGTTGATAGTTTTCGTGCCCTTTTCCGGCAATCAGCACGACGTCGTCGTCAGCCGCTTCCTGAATGGCATATGCGATCGCAGTGGCCCGGTCCTCGATAGCGATCGCGCCAGTTTTCTCGCCAACGCCCTGCAGGACGTCGGCGATGATGTTGCCGGGTAATTCAGAGCGGGGATTATCGTTCGTAATGACGAGGCGGTCGGCGAGTCTTGCCGCTACTTTGCCCATCAACGGCCGTTTGCCGCGATCACGGTCGCCTCCGCAACCAAACACGCACCAGAGCGATTTCCCGCAATGCGCACGTAGCGAACGCAATGCTGCCTCAAGCCCGGCAGGCGTATGTGCGTAATCGACATAGACGGTGGGCGCATGTGAGTCTGCGACCCGCTGCATTCGGCCGGGTGGCGCGGTGACTTTGCTTAGAACATCGCAAGCATCGGCGACCGGGATTTCCCAGCTCAGAAGAAGCGCCAATACGCCAATTGCATTAGCAACATTGAAATCTCCTGGCAACGGCAATTGAAACTCGAAATCGCCCCATGAACTGTTGACAACGACATTCGAGCCCCCTGCTGTTGCAACAACCGAACGAACGAATACGAACGGACGCCCGTTGGCAATTCGGTCAAATCGTGTCGACACGGTGACGACATCTCTGCCGCATCGCTCGGCGAGCTCCTGGCCGAATTCGGTATCGAGACTGACTATCCGGTGTGCAACATCTTTGTCGAGGATGAGCCTCGCTTTGGTCTCGCCATACGCCCGCATACTACCGTGGTAGTCGATGTGATCCCGGCTCAAGTTCGTAAATATTGCGCAATCGAAATGGACGCCATTGACTCGATCCTGCTGCAGTGCGTGTGACGACACTTCGATCGCAGCATGACCAGCGCCGGCGTCACGGAATGCCGCTAGTTTTTCATGCAGGTCGATGCACGCTGGTGTCGTCATATCGCTATCCGTATCAAGCTCCCCTATGCCGAAACCCAGCGTTCCGAGGTATCCGCAAGTGTTACCCAGCAGTTGCATGCACTCAGCGACCAGAAATGAAACGGTTGTCTTGCCGTTGGTACCGGTGATGCCGACAACTTTCATGTTCATGGATGGTGCATCGAAAAAGCGGTTTGCGATTTCGCCGATATGCGTCGTCAAGCCGGCGACCGGTATCAAGGGCACGCCGGCATTGTCCGGCACAACAACATCGGCACTCGAGTCCCAGACAACGGCCTCGGCACCTGCTGCGAGCGCTTCGTCGACATAGTCCAGCCCATGACCGGTTTCTCCGACCAGCGCGAAGAACACATTACCGGGTGACAGCTTCTTGCTGTCACTCGAGATGCCCGTGATCGCGACGTCTGGTGCATCGGCAATACCCTCAAGCAGCTCTTTCAGGGTGTTGTGCGGCTTCAGGGCTTCAGCCGGCATGTTCATTGACTCATTGCCTGCATGACACTGCCGGCATCGAGTGTGGGCAACGCGTCCGGCGGGACAGCGAGCAGTCGCAGAGATTCAGCCATGACATCGGCGAAGACGGGCGCCGCAACATCACTGCCGTAATACAGGTCGCCGCCGGGCTCATCGATGACGACAACTACAGCTAATCGCGGACTGCTGGCAGGTGCCAGGCCGGCAAAAATAGAAATGTACTTGTGTTCCGAATATCCGCCAGCCGCAAATTTCCAGGACGTTCCCGTTTTCCCGGCAACGCGATATCCCGTTACGCTTGCCTTCATGCCAGTGCCACCCGGACGTACGACTTCCTCCATCATGCGTCGGACAGCTTTGGCTGTGTCATCACTGATGATTTGTTCACCCACATTTGGCTGATCCAGTTTGACGAGGGATACGGGCCGGAGCCGACCGTCATTGCCAAGCGCTGCGAAAGCTTGCGCGAGTTGCAATGGCGTTACGGACACGCCATAGCCATAGGCAAGTGTTGCCCGACTGATCTGTTGCCAATGACTGTAATGCGTCAGGAGTCCGGCTGACTCACCCGGAAAACCTGAGGATGTCAGGGAGCCGAGACCGAAACTCGTCATCGTCCCCCATAACTGGTCAGGCTCCAGCGACAATGCAATTTTGCTTGCGCCGACGTTGCTCGAACGTGAAAGAACTGTCGTCAGACTGATTCTTCCCAGGTTTCGGCGGTCTTCGATTTTCTTCGGCCCGACCATGATGTAACCGGGAGAGGTATCGACGTAGCTGCTCGGTCGGTATCGGCCGCTTTCAAGGGCAGCCGCAAGGATCAGTGGTTTGATGCTGGACCCGGGTTCGAAAATGTCGGTTATTGCCCGGTTGCGGTATCGCTCTGCCGAGAACTGCGCCCTGTCATTCGGGTTGTAGGTAGGCTGGTTGACCATCGCCAGGACCTCACCCGTGAGCACGTCGAGAACTACAATAGACCCCGAATCCGCATGGTGCTGCTGAATCGCCGCTTTGAGCGTCCGGTATGCGAGGTATTGGAGGCGCAAGTCGATACTGGAGGCCAGATCCTTGCCATGACGCGCCGGCCGAATGCTCTCGACATTTTCAACGGGCCGGCCGAGGCGGTCTTTCAACACGCGCTTGGCGCCCGACTCACCGCCCAGCCAGTGGTTAAACGCAAGCTCAAGCCCCTCCTGGCCATCATCATCGACACTCGTAAAACCAACAAGGTGGCCAGCTACCTCCCCGGCGGGATAGTAACGGCGGTACTCACGTAGTACGTTGACACCCGGCAGCTTTAAAGCCATCACCCGATGTGCCTCGTCAGGCCTCAGGTGGCGCTTAAGATAAAGAAATTTCTTGTCCATACTCCGCGTTATGCGACGCATCAGTAATTGCGCATCGAAATTCAGCGCAGCTGCAAGTTTCGGCACGCTGTCCACTGCCGAGGCGAGTTCCTTCGGATTCGCCCAGACGCTGTCGACCGGTGTGCTGATGGCCAACGGTTCACCATTGCGATCGGTGATCGAACCTCGATGTGCAGAGATTTTTTCCGTGTGCAGATGTCGCGTATCCGCCTGCCGGTTCAGAAAGTCCTTATCAACGACCTGCAGGTAGACGGCACGCGCAACCAGCGACGACGCAGCCAGCACGAAGAATGCAAGCACTATGGCGACTCTGCCGACGAATCGCCGCGCAGTCTGTTGTTTGGTTTCTGCTGCTCGGTTCATTGTCGTTCGATTACGTAAATCTCCCCGGATTGCGGGCGTACGAGTGACATTTCTTCGACTGCAAGGCGCTCAATTCGTGCATGGGTTGCCCACGTACTCTGTTCGATTTGGAGCTGACCCCATTCGATGTTCAGTTCGTCGCGTTCGGTCGTCAGGTTTTCAAGTTCGATAAACAACTTGCGGGAATCGTGTTTTGTATAGATCAGGGCCAATGCTGACAGAGCGCAAACCGCTACGAACACCGCTATCAGGAGAAATGGCTGTCGTCCGCTGCCTATTTCCATCACAAGCGCTCCGCAATTCTGAGGCGTGCGCTGCGTGCGCGAACATTCGCCGCAATTTCTTCAGCAGTCGCGCTGATCGCTTTGCCAATTAGTTTGAACGGGGGCATGCACTCCGCTGGTATGGACGGCAAGCCGCGATATTGTTCGGGTTCTCTCGATGCGTTCCGCATGAATCGCTTGACGATCCGGTCTTCGACCGAATGAAAACTGATTACACAAAGGCGTCCACCCGTGCGTAACAGATCCACAGAAGCTGCCAGCGCGGCTTCGAGTTGCTTTAGTTCGTCGTTAATCTGGATGCGAATGGCCAGAAACGTTTTCGTCGCAGGATGTTTACGGCGCTTATGACGAGGAGTTGCTGCCGCGACGATTTCAGCCAATTGTTCGGTCCGTACGATTGCTTCGTTCGATCTTGCCGCAACGATTGCCCGCGCAATCGGGCCGGCGAATTTTTCATCAGCATATTTGATGAGTACAGTTTTCAACGTTTTTTCATCCACATCGGCGAGCCATTCGGCTGCGCTGATCCCTGATTGCGGGTCCATTCGCATGTCCAGGGGTCCTCCCCGCATAAAACTGAATCCTCTCCCCGCTTGATCCAGTTGTGGTGATGAGACCCCCAGATCGAGTAGCAAACCGTCCACTTTTCCGAGCAGGTTCCTGTCCAGCGTAATTTTCTTAAGTTCCGCAATTTCACCCCTTACAATTTCGAACCGCGGGTCATCCGTCAGTGCTTGCGCCGCTGCAGCTATAGCCTCCGGATCACGGTCAAGCGCAATCAATCGGCCCTCCGGCCCCAGAATTTCAGCTATCGCACTGCAATGTCCCCCACGGCCAAACGTTCCATCCACGTAGCAACCGTCGGGCCGGATGTTTAATCCTTCAAGAACCGGTCCTTTGAGGACCGGTACATGCCCGTGGTTCTTCACCGCCCGCCCGCATTTATCTACAGCGAGAGTGACTCAAGGTCGGGCGGCAAGTCCCCGTCATCGTCAATAGCAAGCCACTCATCCCGTTTCCCGTTCCAGCGTTCTTCGTCCCAGAGCTCAAACTTATTCCCCTGGCCGATCAGAATTGCCTGTCGATCGAGTCCGGCGAAATCGCGTAGTTCCCGTGACAGCAAAATGCGTCCATGTCCATCGATATCGACTTCGGTCGCGTAGCCGACCATGATTCTCTGCATTTGCCGGGCCAGCTTGTGGAGACTTGGCAGGCGTATAAGTTTTCGCTCGATCTCCTCCCAGTCCGGTAATGGATAGATGAGCAGGCAGTGATCCCTGTCGACCGTGGCAACCAGTTGCCCGTCGCAACGCGCAGCCAGCCGCTCCCGATATCGGGTCGGAATAGCCAGGCGCCCTTTGGCGTCCAATGTGATTTTGGTGGCCCCACGAAACATGGTATTTTTGATGAGCCCCTGAGCCATGAGGAATGCTCCAGCCCATCTTCTCCCACTTTTTTCCACTTTTCGACACTATATTCGCGCGATCCGGCATCGTCAACACAGAGGTCCAAATAATTCTTGTTGTACAGGGACTTAGAGACTATTTCGTGGCTGAATTCGGGCAAATTGTGGCGCTCAATTGGAACTATAAATCAGTCACTTAAGGCTATTTTCTCGATCTGTACTTATATATATGTCGCCAGTCCGCGCCAGCATTGGATTTTTCGCCGTTCGCGCGGCCTGCTTTCGGCCTGCGCTGACTATTTGCGCAGCACGGTCTTATGTAGGAAAGGAAGCTGTGGGGACGGGACCCCGCAAAGGTGAGAAAGCAAGAGCCGGCAATAAGCCGGGTTCTGTCGTGGACAACCATTCATCTGGGACGACCGTCACCGATCGCCTCTAGCAACCTACCCGGGAGTCCGCTCGGGGCCGGCGGTGCAGAC
>JAZFPY010000229.1:0-6848 GCA_036444875.1 Woeseiaceae bacterium
GGGCGGGCTGATGCCGGTACGATACTCACTCAGCGGCCAGAACCTGGAGGAATCGGGTGTCAGCGCCTCGTCGATAAGATAGAGTCGTCGATCGTCATCCAGGCCAAATTCGAACTTCGTATCCGCGATAATCAATCCGCGGCCGAGTGCGTACTTTGCGGCACGTTCGTAGATCGCAATCGACACATCACGCACGCGTTTGGCGAGGTCGCTCCCTATCCGTTCTTCCACATCTTCAAAGCTGATGTTCTCGTCGTGATCACCGGCCGCCGCTTTAGATGCCGGCGTGAAGAGAACTTCAGGCAATTGAGCGGCCTGGTCGAGACCTCGCGGCAAAGCGATGCCGCAAATCTGACCGGTGCTCTGATAGTCGCGCCAACCCGAGCCAATCAGGTAGCCGCGCACAACGGCCTCGATCGGAAGAGGATCGAGCCGCCTGACAATGATTGACCGTTTCTCCAGTGCGCGGCACAAATCGCCGTCGCCAATCAGGGAATCCAGCTTGCGATTTGTAAGATGGTTCGGAATCAGGTCCGTCATCATCTCGAACCAGAAGTTGGAGATTTGAGTAAGCACCTGACCTTTGAAGGGCACGGGATTCGGCAAGATGACGTCGTATGCCGATATCCGGTCCGTCGTGATGATGAGCAAGTGCCCCTCGTCTGCACCGTAAATATCGCGAACTTTGCCGCGGCCGATTAAGGGCATCGATGCAATCGATGATTCAAATAAAGTATCGGAAGAACTCATTTCCTGAATCGTGGGTCCGGGCGCGGCATTGCTTTTGCCTCTGCGGATGATGGCTGTTCGGTGCCGGTGTCGCAAGCAGCCGGAATAGGAATAGACTGCAGGTCCGGTTAGCATTGGAACATGACTCTGCGCGCGCGCTTGGAAATCCGGCGTTAGATGCCCTACTGGGGAAAAATTGTCGGCATCATGGCAGGTCTGGCAACGGGCCGGCCCTGGCTCGCATTGCTTGGCCTGATACTCGGGCATCAGTTTGACAGGGGATTTGCCAAAAGGTTTTCCTACTTGGAACGGGACAGTTTTGATACGCGCTTCAATCGATTGCCGGAGAACTTTATCAAAGCGCTGTTCCAGACGATGGGCTATCTGGCCAAAGCCGACGGGCGTGTCACCGAAGATGAAATTCGGGCAGCACGCGCACTGATGCATCGCATCGGGCTCGGACCTGCCAAAATCAGGCAGGCTATCGAGTGGTTCGAAAGCGGTAAAAAGCAAAGCTTTCCGTTAGTCGCAACGATGCGGCAGCTCAGGCGGGAAAGTGTCGGTCACGGCGAATTACGCGGATTGTTCGTGCGGCTTCTGATGGAGGTTTCCCTTTCAAAAGACCGGCTGCATCAGCGTGAGCGCTCAATCTACTGGACGGTCTGCACCGAACTCGATATCGGCCGCGTCGAACTTGCCCAGCTCGAAGCCATGATTCGCGCCCAGCGGGGATTTCGGCGTTCTCCGCAAGGCAGCGCAGACGCCCGGCGCGTTCAAAGCGCTTACAGGGCGCTCGACGTCAGCGAAACATCGACCAACGTCGAAATCAAGCAGGCGTACCGCCGCCTGATGAACAGAAATCACCCGGATAAGCTGGCCTCGAAAAACCCTGATGCCGCTGCCATCGCAGAGGCCGAGAGAAAAACCCGCGAGATCCGCAGCGCGTACGAAATGCTGAAAGCCCGGCGCAGCATACGCTAGCTTCTTTGCGTCATGCGACTGCGCATCCCCCATACGAATGATGAGTCTCGAAATCGAGAGGCGATAGACACGTTCAAACGTCAGCAAGTGAAAATGCACAAGGGTTTCGGTACAGTGCGCTCGTGACTGACAAAGGAAACTGATGTGGATTATCTAATCGCTCCGTCGATTCTTTCAGCCGACTTTGCCCGGCTCGGTGACGAAGTTAATGCAGTGCTGGAGGCCGGCGCCGACATTGTCCATCTCGATGTCATGGACAATCACTTCGTGCCGAACCTGACGATTGGTCCGCTTATCTGTGAGGCATTGCGCGATCACGGCATTATGGCGCCGATAGATGTGCATCTGATGGTGCAACCGGTCGACCGGCTTATTCCGGATTTTGCGAAGGCCGGTGCCACCTATATCACTTTTCATCCAGAGGCCAGTCACCACGTCCACCGCACGCTTGGTCTGATTCGTGACCAGGGGTGCAAGGCGGGATTGGTATTCAATCCGGCGACACCATTGACGTGGCTCGAGCATGTAATTGAAGACATGGATGTGGTACTCGTCATGTCGGTCGATCCCGGTTTCGGCGGCCAGAAATTTATCGAATCGGCACTCGACAAACTGCGCCAGGCCCGAAAAATGATCGACGATAGCGGCAGGGAGATTCGTCTCGAAGTGGACGGCGGCGTCAAGATTGACAACATTGGAGAAATTGCGGCGGCTGGAGCCGATACGTTTGTTGCGGGCTCGGCAATATTCGGCACAGATAATTATGCTGCCACGATCAGCGCCATGAGGTCCGAGATTGAGAAGGCCGTCTGACGAGACGGCCCAAAAACAGTCTGAGGAGACGAATCAGAACTTGCGGTTCGGCCGGGCTCCGAATACGACAATTGTTTTTCCGCTTGCTGACACGAGGCCCTGTTCCTCGAGTACCTTTAGCACCCGGCCGGCCATTTCACGTGAACAGCCAACCAGGCGGCTTAACTCCTGGCGACTGACCTTGATCTGCATGCCGTCCGGATGGGTCATGGCATCCGGCTCGTTACACAGGTCCATGATCGCGTGGGCAACCCGACCGGTGACGTCAACAAATGCCAGATCGCCGAGTTTGCGATTGGTGCGATCGAGTCGCGTTGCCAGCTGGGTGGCCAGCTCAAAGACGAGCCCCGGGCTCTCGCTTGCAATCTGCCGAAATCGCGGATAGGTCATTTCGGCAATTTCACATTCGGTTCGCGTCCGCACCCATGCGCTACGCGTGGGTTGCTCATAGAACAGGCCCATCTCACCGAAAAACTGCCCCTTGTTGAGGTAGGCGAGAACCATTTCGTTGCCGTCTTCGTCCTCGATCATGACTTCGACGGATCCATCAACGATGTAGTAAAGGACATCGGGCAAATCTCCAGCGTGAATCATTACGGTTTTGGACGGAACCGTTCGTACCCGGCAATAACTCAGAAAGCGATTAATCGCCGGAATATCGCTCAAAGTCTTCGCTGTTGTCTGCATTTACTGATCCTCAACAAAGCTCTGCCCTTCTTTTAATACAGTCCGCTCATAAGGGCAAGCTAAGTGCGTAATTTTTATTGGGATTATCGAAATTTTCGGAATGATATTTTATCGGTTGACCTGAAACCAGCGACATCATAACCAGTATGCGGTTCCAGTCATAATTCTTGAGGTGAGGCGCATAATGCGCCGAATCGGGGCCGGCAATTCGAACGCACCGGCATTCCTGGCGTTTGCCCCGTGCAGGGCTTCTTCTTCGCGCATTTTGTGGACAATCGCGCGGCTTTTCGCATCGTTGGCAGGCAGACGATCGAGGTGCCCTGTCAGGTGCTGTACGACCTGACGCTCCGTCTCCTCGATAAATCCCAGGCTCCAGCGATCACCCAGAATACCGCTCGCTGCGCCAATTGCGAAAGCGCCCCCATACCAGACAGGATTCAAGCGACTGGTGCCTGAGCCCAGCTCTTTCAGCCGCTGCTCGCACCAAGCCAAATGATCGAGTTCTTCGTCGGCAGCGCGTTGCATCTGCTCCTCGATGCGCGGGTCACGGGTGACCGCCGCGTGGCCCTGGTACAGCCCTTGTGCGGCAACTTCGCCTGCATGGTTGACGCGCATCAGACCAGCCGCATGTGATTTTTCGGTCGCAGACATTGGCTTGTCGTCGATATGTCCGGCCGGGTTCTCACGTGCCGCATGTGCGGGCCCGGCTGCTGCGACCGTTCGCAGAAAACTTCCGACTCCGGCAAGCAGGCGGTCAACGGGTGTCAGGCGTCGCTCGTTCATCGCTGGCATTATAGCTGACCGGCAGATTTCGATGTTCTCTCCGGAACCCCATCCGATCGTTAAGTATTTGATAATTAAATAAAACTTGCCGGAGATCCAGCGCTGCTTTGTGCCGAAAAAACACGCTATTGTTTGCATTGCCGCGGTGCGTCAAGTAGAATTTCGCGCCTTTCGGCAGGGATGGAAGGGCGACGCCCGGCCCCCTGCACGGGCTCTGGGGCGCCGCAACCATTGCTTGTAACCAGCGCCCAAAATAGACGAACGGGAACGAGATTGTTCCGAACTGGATCGAGACACCATGAAGACGTTTTCTGCCAAGCCACATGAGGTTCGCCGCGACTGGTACGTGGTTGATGCCACGGGCAAGACATTAGGTCGCTTGTCTACTGAGATCGCGCGGCGCTTGCGTGGCAAGCACAAGCCGGTATATACACCACACGTCGATACGGGCGACTATATTGTCGTAGTCAACGCCGAAAAGATTCGGGTGACCGGCAACAAGCTAAAAGACAAGATGTACCACCGCTATACGGGCTACATTGGCAACCTGAAGTCGATCTCCCTCGAGAAGCTTCTTGAAGAGGCGCCTGAACGGGCACTGCAATATGCGGTAAAGGGCATGTTGCCCCGTAACCCGCTGGGCAGGAAAATGCTGTCCAAGCTCAGGGTGTTCGTGGGCCCGGAGCACAAGCACGAGGCTCAACAGCCTCTACCACTGGATATTGATGCCTGATACGGCCCAGTATCAGGAATGAGGCACAGATAATGAGTGAAGCAGAATTCTACGGAACCGGTCGGCGCAAGACCTCGACTGCACGGGTTTATATGAAAACCGGTCGCGGCGATATCACGATCAACAATCGTCCACTGGACAAGTTTTTCGGCCGGCAGACAGCGCAGATGATAGTTCGTCAGCCGCTGGAGTTGATGAACCTGACCGACAAGTTCGACATCTCCGTGACCGTTAGCGGTGGCGGGACAACCGGGCAGGCGGGGGCAATCCGCCACGGGCTGACACGTGCATTGATGCAATACGACGAGTCATTGCGGCCAGCGCTGCGCAAAGCCGGATTTGTAACCCGCGACGCACGTGAAGTGGAACGAAAGAAGGTGGGCTTGAGAAAAGCGCGCCGGGCAACGCAGTACTCGAAGCGGTAGTGACCTGCTATTGGTGCCGGTGGAACGCAGCACTCAGGATAGTCACTTGAGATGAATCCGCGCATCAGTAGAACGCAAAATCTGACTGGTCACTAAAGGTAAGTTCGCACCTCCCAATATGCCCTTCGTTAACGCCTGGGGCGAACTTGGGGGATCGTCTAGTGGTAGGACTGCGGACTCTGACTCCGCCAGCCAAGGTTCGACAAAATCGCCGGGAGCGATTTTGGACAACGGAGCGAAGCGAGATTGCCCGCAGGGCGAGGGCCAGGACGGCCCGAGTCAATCCTGGTCTCCAATGTGCCGAATGTTCGTTAGAATCAGCGCTTCAGATTCATTGAACGATTGGGGGATCGTCTAGTGGTAGGACTGCGGACTCTGACTCCGCCAACCAAGGTTCGAATCCTTGTCCCCCAGCCAATATAAGAAGGCCCGCTTTGAGCGGGCCTTCTTATATTGGCTGGGGGACTTTTCGGATGAGAAGCTCGTTCGACAAAATCGCCGGGAGTGATTTTGGACGGCGAAGCCGCCCGAAGGGTGCAATACAGGGATGTATTGCATCAATCCTGGGGCGCAACGAATAAGCCCGCTCAAAGCGGGCCTTCTTATATTGCTTGGGGGACGCTCCTACTGCCCCATCGTCCTCACGCCAGAATCGTCGGCAATCAACAGTACATCCGCCGGCCGGTGAGAAAAAATTCCCACAGCAAGCACGCCGGGCAATTGATTCAGCCGTGTTTCCGTTTCGAGCGGATTGCTGATCGTCAGGTTGTGGACGTCCAGAATATGGTTGCCGTTTTCGGTCACGAAATTTTCCCGCCAGATGGGTTGTCCACGCAACTTGAGGAGTTGCCGTGCGACGAAGGCCTGCGCCATTGGAATAACTTCGATCGGCAGCGGAAATGTGCCGAGCATGCCGACCAGTTTCGAATCATCGATAATACAGACAAATTTTCGTGCGGCCCCTGCGATGACCTTCTCACGTGTAAGGGCGCCGCCGCCACCCTTTATCAGATGCAGGTGCTTGGTGGCTTCATCTGCACCATCTATGTACAGATCGACATCGCCGACCTGGTTCAGCAAAGATACCTCAAAACCGTGCTTCTCGAGCCTGGCCTTGGTTTCGGCTGAGCTGGAAACAACCGCCTCGATCTTGTTGCGAATGGCAGGAAGCAGGTCGATCAGACAGTCGACGGTCGATCCTGTGCCGACGCCCAGAATCATCCCGTCCTGGATGTACTCCAGGGATGCCTTGGCAGCATTCAGTTTCTTCTCAGATTGATCCATGTTGCCACGTTCATCCAACCACGATCAGGCCGCGATCTATCCCTTACCAAACACATTTCCAGGGTCGTCGGCACGGTTTCGGACGTGAGCTTATCTGATCGGCTGAGTATTCGCTATGGTTTCGCAGCGGATGTCTGAGGCAAACGAGGTATGCCCGCATGGGGCAAATATGCCGCAGGGGGCCAAAACGAAATATGCCCGCATTCGCGGGCATATTTCTTGTTTCGGAAGAAGAGCGTCGGTAACCCCTTCAGTAAATGGCCGTCTTAAGCCACGTAAAATAGTTACCTCTCTTCCAAGTAGATAGCCTGGGCTATCTGCGCCGGGAGGCCTTTCTCTTGGCCTTCCTCTTGGTCTTGCGCTTCGCCTTCCTCTTGGTCTTACGCTTGGCTTTTTTCTTAGCCTTGCGCTTG
>JAZFPY010000230.1:0-3055 GCA_036444875.1 Woeseiaceae bacterium
GGGCTTTCCGCAACTCGTCCGCATCAACAAGGAAGTTCTGAAACTCGATTCGACGGAAGGCTGGCCTGAGGGCGCGCCGGTCCTGTGCCGCGTCAAAATGATTAACGAGTACCCGCTCGTTCCCCACCTGGAAAATCTCGAGTCGATGCTGGCGGAGGAGTCCGTCCAGACCTGAGCTTGGGCCACCAGCATTGAAATTAGCCCTATTGGATTCAGATGTGTGTCTATACCGTTAGTCCTCGCAAAGGCCTGATCCGCCCGGCCGAGCAGTGTCCTTCGCCGAATCAGGACGACCGGCCTGACGGTTGTGAGCCCGATCTGATCATTATTCACAGCATCAGCCTGCCGCCGGGCGAATTTGGCGGGCCGTATGTCGAGCAACTTTTCACAAATCGCCTGAATTGGGATGCGCACCCGTACTTTGCAGAAATCAGGGACCTGACGGTCTCGTCACATCTGTTTATTCGACGCGGTGGCGGTCTGATACAGTTCGTGCCGTTCGGTCGCCGTGCCTGGCATGCCGGGACATCCTGTTACCGCGATCGTCAGGAATGCAACGATTTCTCTATCGGGATCGAGCTTGAAGGAGAGGATGAAACGCCGTATGCGGATCCCCAGTACGACACACTGATTCGAGTCATCAGCGCGCTGCAAACAAAGTACACTTCTCTTTGTGCGCGACGTATCGTCGGGCACTGTGACGTCTCTCCGGATCGAAAATCAGACCCTGGTCCTGCTTTCGACTGGCTGCGATTGTATGATGGGCTCTGCAAAAACACCGAGGCAATATGAAATTAATTGCACTTCTGATCGGACTCGTGGTGGAGCGTCTTGCGACTCAACTGTTTCATCTTCGTGAACCTCGCTGGCTCGATCGCATCATCGACATGGGCTTTCGTCAGGGCAACCGGTTTGCGAACTGGCCGGCGCTCATACCGGTAATTATTCTCGCAGTGATTATGGTCCTGCCGGTGTTTCTCGTCGTTTTCGGTCTGGGTGATGCCTTACTGGGATTTCCCTATCTGATTCTTGCCGTCGTTGTTCTGTTTTTCTCGCTGGGCCCGAAGGATATCGGCGAAGGCGTCGACGACTATTGCGCAGCGCTGGAGGCTGAGGATGAAGAAGAGATTCGCAAGACCGCCAAAGCGCTGGCTGAAAGGGAACTTCCGGCAGATCCGCTGGAGCGTATTCGCGAAGTCGAAGCAGCTGTCTGTATCCAGGCCAACAATCGCCTGTTCGCAGTTATTTTCTGGTTTGTGCTGCTGGGGCCTTTCGGGGCCTGGTCTTATCGCGTTACTGACCTGATTCGGCGCCGGGCTGTGTTTAATGCCTCGCGTGACGAGGCCGGCAATGGAACCGCAGAGACGTTCCTCGAGGCCGCGGGACAGCTTCACGGGTGGCTCGCGTGGATTCCGGCGCGTCTGACAGCCATTGGCTATGCCATGGCTGGCAGCTTTGAAGGTGCGCTGTCTGCCTGGCGCACACCCGAAGGCGACACCGCGAAGACTCAGCGCGAGCACAGTGAGGCATTGCTTGCCCGAGTTGGTATCGGTGCGCTGGCGCTGCGGGAGGAAGACGATGAAAGCGTCTGTGATCGTGGCGTTCGCGGCGCGACGGCCGCCAACGGTCTGGTTTTCCGGTTGCTGTTTATCTGGGCCGCAGTCATTGCTGCTATGACTCTGTATGGCTGGTCTGTGTGAGGGCCGGACACGCGACCCTTGCCTTTCTTTTAGCCGCTCTGATTTCGCTGGTCGCTTGCGAGCCAGCGGCGGACCGCTGGAGTGGGGCAAGCACGCAGAATTTCGAGCGGCGGGATGGCCTTCGTATCGTCGCGCTGGCACCCCATCTTGCGGAGCTTGTATTTGCAGCCGGTGCCGGCGATTTTCTGGTCGGTGTAAGCACATACAGCGACTATCCAGATGAAGTATTGGCTTTACCACTTGTTGGAGACGCTTTCGTCATTGATCAGGAACAGCTCGCCTTACTCGAGCCGGATATGCTGCTCGCCTGGCAAAGCGGAACGCCGCAGCATGTGGTCGGCGAACTCTCGAAACAAGGCTACCGTGTCGAAGTCATTCAAACGCGAAGCCTCGCGGATATTGCATCGGCCCTCGAAACCATCGGCGAATTGACCGGCAATACGGCCCTCGCAACGCAGGCGGCGGCGGACTTCAGGCGGGGGCTTCAGGCGCTGGCCGAGCGGTATTCTGCGGCCGAACCCATTCGTGTCTTCTATCAGGTTGACCAGCGCCCTCTCTACACGATTGGCGGCGATCATTATGTTAATGAACTCATCGAGCATTGTGGTGGTCAAAACGTTTTTTCGGACCTCGTTCGCCTGGCCCCGCTGGTTGCGGTCGAGGCCGTTCTCGACAGGAATCCAGAAATCCTGCTGGTAAGTTCCGACGCCAGAGCCGATGCACTCAGCGAATGGGATCGCTGGCCGGACTTGGCCGCGAATCGTTATGGCAATCGATATGTCATGCCGGCGAATGAGATAGGCCGGCCGACCCCAAGGTTGCTGATCGCCGCAGAGGCCTTGTGCAGCGCGTTGCAGCAGGGGCGGGCAAACCGGGATAAGACGCACCAACATGAATGATAGATCAGACACGATTGTTGTTCGGGATGTCAGACAGAGTGACTGGCAAAATGTACGGCGATTACTGGACGAAGCCGGACTGCCCGTCTCCGATCTGGGTCCGGACCGGCTTGGGAGTTTTCTGATCGCCGAACGGTCTGGTGCGGAACAAAGTGAGACGCTGGGTACGATTGGCCTTCAGCAGTTCGATCAGGTGGGCCTTTTGCGTTCCCTTGTCGTCAGCGACAGCGGTCGTAAATCGGGGCTCGGGAAAAGACTCGTTGCGGCGCTCGAAGCCAATGCCTGTTGCGCTGGCGTCACGGACCTGTGGCTCTTAACAATCGATGCCGAGCGTTATTTCGAAAACCTCGGCTATAAGATAATGAGCAGGGACTATGCTCCCGATATTATTCGGGAGACCGAAGAATTCAGTGGTCTGTGCCCGGACGGTGCCTATCTGATGCACAAAGCGCTGCA
>JAZFPY010000231.1:0-3717 GCA_036444875.1 Woeseiaceae bacterium
TTGTTGGACCACTAGAGTGAGGATAGCTGCTTCAGGATGACTTCAACCAGATCGTCGACGATAGCTTCCCGAAGCAGTTCTTCTTCTCTGGCTTTGCCGAGTACAAGCGTTTCATCGTATGTGTAATCCTTGGTTCGCGTCAGAGATTGCGGCGGCATAATCGTGCTGTTGCCACTCTCCACGGAATAAAAGACCGTGTAAAAAACCTCGAACTCGCGCGGCACGTTTCGCGCTGAAACGGACAAGACCCGTTGATCAGTTTTGTCAGCCAGTATTGAGAAAACTGCGGACGCTCTTGCAGGCGAATCGACGAGCTGCACGCCGGCGTTTTTTAATTCGCTCCGGAGTGTTCTGTAAAACAGACTGAATTTGTCGTCTGCCGATATGTAGGTGCGTGACATCTCAGCCGGAATATCCGGCGCAGCGCGTAGCTGAAATCCGCATGCGGCCAATCCGCATGCGGCCAATCCGTATGCGACCAGGAGCAGACCAGGCACAGTTACTGTGGATCGCCTAGACAACGACATTCACCAGGCGGCCCGGTACGACAATCGTCTTGCGAACCGTTTTGTCGGCAACGAAGCGCTTGACGTTTTCGTCGGCAAGCGCCTGCGCGGAAATCGAGTCGGAATCTGCATCTACGGCCACCAGGATCCGGCCGCGCAATTTGCCATTGACCTGCACGACGATCTCAATCGTGTCCTGGGCAAGCGCAGATTCGTCAAAAACCGGCCAGCCCTCGTTCACCGGCGCTGATTCGTGACCGAGCGCATGCCAGAGTTCGTGGCAGACGTGGGGTATGACAGGCGACAGCACCAGTACAATGGCATCGAGCGCCTCCTGAACCACAGAACGTCCCGCGTCGGACGAATCATCGAAACGCTTGATCGCATTCAGCAGTTCCATCGCCGCCGCAATTGCGGTGTTGAACTTATAACGACGGCCAATATCATCATTCACCTTTTGGATCGTCTGGTGTGTCTTCCGCCGGAGTGCGCGCTGTTCGCCATCAAGCGACTTCGGTTCAAGCGTTACCGCATCGCCAGCCGACACGTGCTCATAAATCGAGTTCCACAAGCGTTTGAGAAAACGAAACGCACCCTGCACGCCTTCGTCGGACCACTCCAGCGACATCTCCGGTGGCGCCGTAGACATCATGAACAGCCTCACCGTGTCCGCTCCATATTTCTCGATGAGTTCTTGCGGATCAACCGTGTTGCCCTTCGCTTTCGACATCTTGGCGCCATCTTTGAGCACCATACCCTGAGTAAGCAGATTGGTGAACGGCTCATCCGCAGCCGACAATCCGAAGTCACGCATCACCTTCTGGAAAAAGCGCGCATACAACAGGTGAAGAATCGCGTGCTCGATGCCTCCTGTATATTGATTAACAGGCATCCAATAACGCTCGCGCTCATCGAGCATGGCATTGTTGTTGTCCGGGCAGGCATACCGCGAGAAATACCAGGACGATTCGACAAATGTGTCAAAGGTATCTGTCTCCCGGCGCGCCGCTTTGCCGCATTTCGGACAATCGGCCTCGTAAAACTCCGGCATTTGCTTCAGTGGAGATCCGACACCCGTAAATTCGACATCCTCCGGCAAGACAACAGGCAGCTGATCCTCCGGAACCGGCACAGCATCGCAATCATCGCAATAGATAATCGGTATCGGTGCACCCCAGTAACGCTGACGCGACACACCCCAGTCGCGCAGGCGATAATTCACCGTGCGCCTGCCACGACCTTCACTTTCGAAACGTGTTGCGATCGCGTCGAGAGCCTGATCGTAATCGAGACCATCAAATTCTCCGGAATTAATGACGATGCCATACTCGAGATAAGGACCTTTTGTGATATCGACCGAAGACCCATCGGCCGGCGTTATTACCTGCGTAATCGGCAGCCCATGCTTGTCGGCAAACTCCCAGTCGCGGGCGTCGTGTCCGGGCACGGCCATGACGGCGCCGGTTCCGTAACTCATCAATACGAAGTTGGCCACCCAGAGCGGAACTTCTTCGCCGCTGATCGGGTGTATCGCGGAGATACCAAGCGGCATGCCCTTCTTTTCCATCGTCTCGAGCATCGCTTCCGCTGCCTGCGTCCGTTTACACTCCTCGATAAATGCGCCGATGTCGGGGTTGCCAGCTGCTGCCTTTTGCGCGAGCGGATGCTCTGCTGCCACAGCCATGTAAGTGACGCCAAGCAACGTGTCGGGCCGCGTCGTAAATACCGTCAGTTGCTCGTCTTCACCTTTGACATCGAAAGCCAGCTCGATTCCCTCCGATCGGCCGATCCAGTTGCGCTGCATCGCTTTGACTGAATCCGGCCAGCCATCCAGGTTGTCGAGCTCATCCAGGAGTTCATCGGCATACGCTGTGATTCTCATGAACCACTGTGGTATCTCGCGCCGCTCAACGAGCGCGCCCGAACGCCAGCCGCGACCATCGATCACCTGTTCATTGGCCAGTACAGTCTGATCGACCGGATCCCAGTTCACGACCGCATTCTTGCGGTAGACGAGGCCCTTTTCGAACATCTTCGTGAATAGCCACTGTTCCCAGCGATAGTATTCCGGGCGACAGGTTGTTACTTCACGTGTCCAGTCATAAGCGTAACCAAGCCGCTTAAGCTGGCCCCGCATGTATTCAATGTTCTTGTAGGTCCATTTTGCCGGCGGCACGCCGCGCTGGATCGCGGCGTTTTCCGCAGGCATGCCGAATGCGTCCCAACCCATCGGCTGCAGAACGTGCTTGCCCTGCATGCGTTGATATCGAGCGATGACATCGCTGATCGTCAGTACACGAACATGCCCCATGTGCAGCTGACCACTGGGATAGGGAAACATCGTCAGACAATAGAACTTGTCTTTGTCCGGATTTTCATCGACCTCGAACACGCGCTCTTTTTCCCAGTACTCGCGGGCGTTCTGCTCGATGTGCTCAGGTTTGTAACTGGCGTCCATTCACTCGTGCTTTCAGTTGCAGATATCGGCTTCGCCAAAAGGCGGAAGGATATCTGGTTCTGCCTTCGTTCGCAGCAGAATCGCCCGTCAGGACGGGCTCCTACGATTTGCTGTTGATCCTGCTGTCCTTGGCGAAATTTTTTCTCGCCAGGTAAACCAGGCAAGAATTCCGCACAGCAACGTTATAACCGGCCAGTTTCCGGTTCGAACATACGGCGTTGAGCCCGTGTGCGGGATGACATCTATTGTCATCGTCACACTCTCGAACTGCGGCGCTATATCGAGTAATTCCCCTTTCGGCCCGATGAATGCGCTGAGCCCGGTATTGGTCGCTCTGACAACGTAGCGGCCCGCTTCGAGTGCACGCATGCGCGCGATCTCAAGATGCTGGTGCGGCGCAATGGAATCGCCGAACCAGGCGTCGTTGCTGACATTGATTAAAATGCTTGCCTCGGGGAGAGCATAGAGTTGCTCGGCACCGTAGGCATCCTCGTAGCAGATTGCGACGGCGAATTTATTACCGCTTAAAGATTCGAGCAGGGGTTGCTGGTCGTCGCCAGAGCTCAGATCGCTGCTCGGCAAACTCATTAAACGCATCCATCGCCGCACGAAATCCGGTACTGGAAAGTACTCGCCAAACGGCACGAGGTGACGTTTTCGGTACATCTGCCGATCATGGCCATCAAGCATGACAACGCTGTTATAGACTTTCTGTGATGCAGGGTCCCGTTCGAGGATGCCGAAAAGAAGCGT
>JAZFPY010000232.1:0-2633 GCA_036444875.1 Woeseiaceae bacterium
GGCTTTGCTTCTTCGTCAAGTGAAGCGACTTTGGTTTCTTCATCGCTTGCGAGCGACGGTAACTCGCCCGTCTCTTCGATCGTCTGGAATTGTTGTTCGATGGTCGGCGTTTCAGCTGTGATGGCCGCATCGTCGAGCGGCGTTTCAGCAGTCGGCATCTCCGCCGTGCCATCGCCGAGTTCCGCTTCAGTTGTCGGCATCTCCGCCGTGCCATCGCCGAGGTCTGTTTCAGCGGTCGGCATCTCCGCCGTGCCATCGCCAAGGTCCGTTTCTGCCGTTGGCATTTCAGCAGTGGAATCCGACTCTTCGTCCCCTGCGACCCCTGGCATCTGCGCCGTCTCTTCAGGCCCGGACTCTATCGTGTCCGCGTCCAGCGCAGCTGATATTCCCATGGTGTCGCGGAGCGGATCGAGACCCTCATCCCCGGCGCCCGCGCCCAGATCGATGACATCACCGGCAGCGTCGTCCCCACCGGCCGCGAAATCCATATCGAGGTCACCTCCCTCGTCCAGCGCCCCATCCAATGAAAGGTCAACTGAGCGTGTCGCGGCCATGCCAGCGGCAGCGCCGGCAAACATCTCGTGGTCAGCGGCAATCTGCTGACCCATGATGATGACCTTGTCCCACTCGGCACTGGCAGCGCCAGCCAGGGCCGTGCGTAAACGGCTCGCGGCATCGACAAACGCATCCCGGTTACCCCAGACAAAGTAAATCTCGCAAAGTTTGCTGAGGAGATCCTCGCGATCGGGCTCGAGAGCGAGTGCACCGTTAATCAGATCGGCCGCCTGGTCGTACAGGCCGTACGCCATGTGGAAATCGGCTTCGGCCACCGGATCGGACTGATCCAGGTTTATCGCGGTCTCGCTACTGAAGGAGTCATCAAGCGAAACAGGTTCAACCGGAGTCTCCAACGGTTCCGGCGCGGCGGCCATCTCGAACGGGTCCGCCTCTGCGGCGGTCTCAAACGGTTCCGGCGCGGCGGCAGTCTCCAACGGTTCCGGCGCGGCGGCCGGCTCTTCTGGCGGTGAGCGCGCCTCGATGGTCTCGGCCGTCGACGCCTCTTCGCGTTCGCCCCGGGCCGGCGCCGTTTCCTGTTCTACTACGATAATCGCGGTATCGTCCTCGCGGGCGAGCGCGCGCAGCCTCTCCGTCGATGCCAGTGATTCGCCATCGAGGTCGTCGGCATCGAGTGCATCCCACACACCGGTCGATTCTTCATCGTCACTGCGAGCGGCCCGTCGTGCAAACCAGACCAACAGCCCGAGGACGATAAAGAGACCGCCAATCAGGATTCCCCAGAATCCGGACAGCGCTTCAATGACCTGTTCGACGATACCCGGCTCGTCTCGCGACGGTGTGCTCACTACCCGCGGCGGTGCCGTCGTCGTCGCGGGTTCCGGTTCCGTATCATCTACGGCGTCGGCGTCCTCAACGCCAATATCTTCGACGTCGTCGCCCGCCATGATGGCATCGTCATCGGCCATCGGCTCGAGCGCGGTATCGATCATCGCGTCGTCGTCAACAAATGTTGCGTCTACGTCATCCGCTACCGCATCCGGTTCGGGTATTTCCTGACCTCGCAGGCGAGCCAATTCGTCTCGGAGCGCTGCGAGTTCATTGTCACGGATTTCAATTAACGAATCCTGATCCTCGATTTGTTGTTCGAGTTGCCGGATGCGTTCAGCTGCCACTGCGTCACCGGCACCAGCTGCCGGTGGACGCACGCCGCCGTCGTAACCGGTCTGCTCGTCGTCGGGCGGCACGAGCACCAGGCTCGGCTGAGTGCCGGCGTCAGGTGTTACGCCGCCCCACGCTGCGTTTTGCCGCCGTACTTCGCTGAGGGCACTGCTGCGTTTTATCCTGAAAATTTCGTCGGCACTCGGAATTCTGAGACTGACACCAGCCCTCATAATGTTGATATTGCCGGCGAACGCTTCGGGGTTCGCTGCGAAGATTGCCAGCATTGTTTGGTTCATCGTTAGCCGGCTGTCGGGTCTCACACTTTTCGCAATGTTCCACAACGTGGCGCCGCGTTGCACGTAGTAATCACCGCCCCCGGTCGTATCGAACGATGCCGACGATGGCGGCGCCAAGCCCGACGGGCCGGGACCCAAAGGTGCTGGCGCAGTTTGCGAACTCGACGGGCGGTCGATTCTGCCGCTGTCAGCTTGAGTCGATTGCCGCGGAGCGGCAACGGCCGTTGTCGATCTGGCATCCGACGGCGGTGCAAAAGTTGGCGGATCGAGCAACATCGTGTATTCGCGCAGCAAACGGCCCCGCGACCATGTTGCTTCTACCAGGAATGTAATGAAGGGTTCTGTAACCGGCTCCAGCGACGTTATCGTGACGACATTGCCTTCGACACCGCCGCTCGGGACGACCTTAAAAACAATTTGCTGCAGAAATAACGGGCGATCGAGCCCATATCTTTGGAAAGTCTCGGATGAGGCAAGCACTATGTCGAGGTTGCCCAGTTCCTCGGGCATCACCGACAGTAATTCGATTTCCGCCCTCAGAGGTTCATTCAGGGCAGAACTTAGCCGTATATCTCCAAGGCCCAGTGCCCAGACCTCGCCTGCCAATGCCAAAACAAGCAGTGGCCATACACGGGTCAGATTTCGCGACATAGTGTT
>JAZFPY010000233.1:0-3318 GCA_036444875.1 Woeseiaceae bacterium
ACGTTGTTACTGTGTTTGTTTACCTTGCTGATGATATCGGCCAATGGCAAAGATTCAAAAACGAGAAACGGCTCGATGTCATCCGGTTTGACTACATTCCTCAAGCCACCCGAAAACTCCCCGCCGGATTCCTGCCAGATGCTTTTGAAGAGACCATAGGCAAATTCGTTGTGGCTGAGGACAGCGCGATGCATCTCGTAGCTTTTGCAACCACTGGGAAACTGGCCACTCATCACCATGTGATCGACTGTTTCATTCGGCGTAATAGTAATTCCGCGCTGGTAACCGCGGCAGCGGCCTTGCGCAACCTTTAGTCTGTTCTCGATTCGCAGATTCTCGAGTGGCGGATCCACCCGGATACTGACTGTCGCCGACTCGAGGTCGGGCTCGAAGTGATAGCGCACGACTTTGAAATTCATCAGCAGTGCATTCGGCGCAACGTTATAAGCGCGCAGCGGTTCCCGGTCGAATTTGGCCGGATCGTGATACGGCACATCGAAGTAACTATCGTCAATCAATAGGTCACCCGTAATCCGGCTGATCCCCTTTTGTCGAATTTCGCGCAACATTTGCCAGACGCGGGCGGTTACCAGGAACGGGTCGCCGTAGCCTTTGAGCAGCAGGTCGCCGTCCAGAACAGTGCCATCTGTTTCCCCCAGCAGGTAGGCTTCTGTCTTCCAGGTATAGGCCGGGCCGAGGACGTCCAACGCCACAAGTGTTGTCAGCAGCTTGATGACCGATGCCGGGTTGCGCGGAACGTCTTCATTCCAGCTCAGGACTGGCTCACCGGTATCGAGGTTCTCGACATAAATGCTGAGGCTATTGTCGGGCACCTTACGCAGGTTCAAAGAGCTTTGGATGCCAGGCGGCAACACGCTGTCGCAAAGCCCAAGCATCGGCAAGACGACAATTATCAGGGGCAGGAGTCTGACTCGATCGGTCATACCCGCATTCTCAGCTGTGGTGCGGTTTGCGCACGCCGAACGACTTGATGCGATCGGCAAGTGTAGTTGGCCGCACGCCGAGCAGCTCCGCCGCCCCGCCCTTCCCGGACACTCGCCAATTCGTCTGCCTGAGCGCCGCCAGCAAATTCTTCTTTTGCAATATTTTCATGTCCTTTTCGGTAAGAATCAGGCTCTCCGTCGCCAAATCGTCATTCTGTGGTCCCACAACGGTTTTCGCACCAGTATCAGCCAGGGACAGGTCGAGTCGCAAAACAGTGCCTTGTGACAGGATAACTGCTCGTTCAATAACATTCTTGAGTTCACGCACGTTTCCGGGCCAGTCGTAATTCCTGATTTCGTCAGCCTGGATCTGCGTCAGCATCATCGGCTCTCGGCCAAACTCATTACACGTCGCCTCGAGGAAATGCTGTGCCAGCTGTATCACATCGTCGCCCCGTTTGCGCAATGGCGGTACGTCAATCGGAAAAACGCTCAGGCGATAAAAGAGGTCCTCACGGAACTTACCAGATATGACGAGCTGTTCGAGATCCCGGTTGGTCGCGGCAATCACCCTGACATCAACGGACTTCGTGATGTCGTCCCCGACACGTTCGAACTCACTCTCCTGCAACACGCGCAGGAGTTTACCCTGCAACTCGATCGGAATTTCGCCGATCTCGTCCAGAAAAATCGTGCCGCCGTCCGCGAGCTGAAATCTGCCGACCCGATCACGGTGCGCCCCGGTAAATGCCCCTTTGATGTGTCCGAAGAATTCGCTTTCGAACAGATCTTTGGGTATCGATGGGCAATTTACTTTCACCAGCGGACCGTCGGCGCGTGGACTCCGTGCATGGATAGCGTGGGCGACCAGTTCCTTGCCGACACCGGATTCGCCAAGCACCAGAACGCTGGCCGGCGTCTGAGCGACTGCCTCAACCTGAGCGAGCATGTGTTTCAAAGCCGGGCTCTCACCAATGATCCGACCGAAGTTCATCG
Organism: Woeseiaceae bacterium; assembly: GCA_036444875.1. Classification (GTDB taxonomy): domain Bacteria; phylum Pseudomonadota; class Gammaproteobacteria; order Steroidobacterales; family Woeseiaceae; genus JACZWL01. The sequence continues at coordinate 1,941 of JAZFPY010000233.1, forward strand.
CGATGTTTACTTCCTCGCGAAGGTAATCGCGCTCGCGCTCGAGTTCCTCGCGCAGGTGGGCATTCTCGGCAAGCGTCTTCCGTAGTGCCCGCTCGGCACGATTACGTTTGGTGACGTCTTTGGACGCAACCAGCATTCGCTGAACCCGCCCCGAGGAATCCCTTTCAGAAATGGCGGACATCAAAAGGTCAAGCACGATTCCGTCCTTGGTAACCATCTGCCGTTCTTCGTTATTGAACTCGCCGCCGTCGATAACTTCCTGCAAGCGATCACCGGCGAATTTCCTGCGGTATCGGTGGCTGAAGAAATCCACAATCGGTCGCCCAACGACTTCGTCGCGGGTATAAGCCATTTTCTGTAGCCAATGATCCGTCACCGCCATGATGCAACCATTGGCATCCACGGTATGCAGCATCGCCGGTGTCGAACGGTATAGCTGCCGGTATTTGAGGTTTGCCTTTGCCTGGTCCGCCACCTCACTGTAAATCGCTACGATGCGCACAAATGATCCATCCGGGTCGTGCTCGACCAGTGAATTCGTAAGGCAGTCCACTACTTCGCCTGACTTCGTCCGCAACGCAATCGGTTTGTTCTCCAGCTTCCCTGTCCGCCTGAGCGTCGGCAGGAATTCGTTCTCGATGCGCCGGGCACTCGACTCGGTGACGAACTCGGCGGGCCGGTGACCGATCATTTCCTCGCGCGTAAAACCCAGGCGCTCGAGGAAGGCATCGTTCACATCCAGATATCGGCCCTCGCCACCGATCAAGGTGACCATCGTCGGTGCCTTGCGAAAGAGCCATTGATAGTTATCGAGTATCGTCATGGCAAGGGTTTATACGGAAAACCGTAACCTTTGTCACGAAATTTCGTAAATAACGGAATTCCGTGACCACGAATTCGACATTAATTTATTGTTATTAAAGGATTTTCTGGTCTGGCACGACTTGTGCAATGAGTAAACCAAACGGCGATGGATTCCAGCCGACTGACACTGAAAAGGACAGCACAATGAACAGGAACAGAGAATTGATGAACCCGGTAGTGATTACCGCCCTATTGCTATTCGCGGCCAGTGCCGGCACAGCGCCAGCGATGGCCGACGACCGCGGACCGCTTGAGACGAGTGCGATGTCGTCTGCCCGGATCGAAGAGGCTAGCAAGGAACATGCCGCACTGGCCAACGAGGCGGCCGTCGAGGAAGCGGCCCAGGCTATCAAAACAGCTACCAGGCTGGATCTTGATATTCGGCTTATTGGCCGCACTTCAGTACTTATCGCAGGCGACCTTTAACAGTATTGCCTCGACAGAATTGGCGGCATGCCGCTCTCCGGACAACTCTCCCCCGAATGTCCGCAGAGCGCGGCCCCAAAGGACCAGT
>JAZFPY010000234.1:0-2255 GCA_036444875.1 Woeseiaceae bacterium
ACAACAAAAAATTCCTGTGATGAATGAATAAGACTGACCAGGCCGAGTGACGCGACTGTCATTTGCACAATGTTTGCCGACAGGTCGCCAGCTGCCGTAGCCAGAGACCGGTTGAAGCCATTGCCCAAGCTGTTCGACAGCATCAGCAGGTGACTGGGACCCGGCGTGCTCATCAGAATCAACACAGTTGTCACGTACGCCAACCAGAATTCTGTGGTCATACGTCACCCTCGAAAATAATGACTCGGTTTCCGGCCGGATCCGTTAAGTAAACGTAAGTACTGGACCAGGGTTTCTCTTCCGGCTTGCCGTGCTCATAAATCCCGGCCAGTTTTATTAAAAAGTCGTCCAGATTATCTGTTCTGAATTGCAGGCAAGTCCTGGTCAAATCTGTCTTATCGAGCACGGATGCAATCTCCAGGAAGCCGTCCGCATCAACGTCGGTCAATCCGAGTATCGCTCCGGTGTCACCTTCTTCATTCCATTCGCGAATAATTTGCAGGTCAAGTACTTTGGAGTAGAAATGTAATGTCTCATCAAACCGGTCGGTTTCAATACGCGTCTTGATCGCCGTGAGCACGTTGAATGATCCGTCTTATGCGAATGCCGTGTGAACCCAGAAACCGATATAGTAAGAGATGACAATAACGGCGATGGCGATGCCCAGGTGCTCAAGTACGACCGGCAAGACTGCGTTTTGCTGTCCTCTGGCGAGAAAAAAACTCAGTAGAGCGATAATTACCAGACCCCAGCACATAGAAACGATGACAGCAGTCTGTAACGGCAGCCACATGACTGGGACAGCGAAGGTAATAGCAACCACGAACTTTGTAAAAAACGTTGCGAAGGTTGCTGCCCAGATGTGCTCGCTCGTCGATTCCGGATCCGCCTCCTGAGCTATATGCATACCGAGCGCGTCCGACATTGCGTCTGCTACCGCGATAACCAAAATACCACCGAGTACGGCAACGACGGATTCGGTTCCCGCATACAGCCCGGCAATCAACCCAACCGTTGTGATTACACCGGATGTGGCCCCGAAATACACGCCGGATCGTGCCCCCTTATTCTTGAGAATACGTTTCAATCGGAGAATTCCTCTGTTCGGCTCCGTTGCCAACGATAAAGAAGCCACGCATAGATAACAACGTTGACGACGACCACGCAGCCCGCAATCCAGAACTGAATGCTGCGCGTCAGTCCAGCCGGATAAATGACCGGCAGAAGGTAGTGTTCGACAAAGCTGTCTGAGTATCCGGACTCGCCGGCGCTCTGTCGAAAGCTGTTTTCCCAGATCGTCAGGGGGCAGATACGGCCAGTAATTTCAATAAATGCGCCCCAGACAGCCGCCGGCACATGAACATATGCCACCCAGCGATATCGCAGGATCAGCAATCCTCCTAACACAACGAATGCAATGAATCCCAGATGCAGAGCCAGAACAAGATCGGCTGCTATGCGATAAAACATGTCTTTGTCGGCAAACTACGTGGTCAGGAGATTAGACAACAGGAGCCGTACGCCAGACCCGCCTGCCGGAAATTGGCTGCTGATTGTCATTGCGCATCCGACACGAAAAACTTCAGTTCTTTATCATCATCACCCCGTCGGATCATGCGCTCGAATGTCAGGCCAATCTTTTCGAGCAACCTGATTGAGCTGTGATTATCCGGCGCAACGATCGCAACGATTCGCTGCAAGTTGAGCGTCTTGCGCGCATGTCTCATAACGGCTTCGGCCGACTCAGCCGCGTAGCCCTTTGACCAGTGCTGCTCAAGCATCGCAAAGCCAATATCCGCGTCATCGAGGTCTTCTCGCCTTACCAGGCCGCACATGCCAATCGGCTCGCCAGACTTCTTCAGCTCCACCATATTCAGGCCGTAGCCGAAACGGTCATAGCTATCGATAGGACCACTCAGGAGATACTGTTTCGCATCTTCGCCGGTGCGTACGCCTTTGTCGCCAATGTGCCTGATGAACGACGGTTCGTTCAGTAATTGAATAATAAATCCGGCATCGTCGATGCAGAGGTGGCGAAGAATCAGCCGTTTGGTCTCAAGCACCTGCACGTAACGGCTTCCCTGTGCTAATGAGATTTTCGGCCCGCATAATTAAGCCACGCCTCGGTAACAAACATAACGACTACCACTGCGGCTGCATTGATCAGGCCGACCAGAATCGCCGACATGAACAAACTGCCGCTCTCCGGACCGACCCCGGATTCGACTGCACCGATGTGTTGATAAAGGGTGTGG
>JAZFPY010000235.1:0-2984 GCA_036444875.1 Woeseiaceae bacterium
TCTGGTCACAAGCTCGATGACGCATTCGCATCTGTTGAGTCGAAAGTCATTGGCTGGCGCCGTGACATTCATCAAAACCCGGAACTTGGAAACCGCGAATTCGAAACAGCCAGAAAAATCGTCGAGCACCTCGAAGGGCTCGGGTTTGATGAAGTGAGAACGGGCATTGCCCATACCGGCGTCGTCGGCATTCTTAAAGGTGGCAGACCCGGCCCGACGATCGCGTTGCGCGCCGACATGGATGCCCTGCCCGTTGCAGAACAAACCGGCCTGCCGTTTGCATCGAAAGTCAAAGCCGAATACAACGGCAAGCAAGTCAGTGTCATGCATGCTTGCGGTCACGACACACATGTGGCGATTCTGATGGGTGCTGCCGAAGTGCTGGCCAGCAACCGGGACAAGATAGCCGGCACCATACAATTCTTCTTCCAGCCGGCAGAGGAAGGTGCACCCGCCGGCGAGGAAGGCGGCGCAAAGCTGATGATTAAAGAAGGCGTGCTGCACGGGGCAGATGCGCCGGAGGCTATTTTCGGCCTGCATGCCTGGCCAGTGCGTGCAGGAACGATTAACTACCGGTCGGGGAGTTTTCTTGCCGCAGCCGACTGGCTGCAGATCAACGTCAAAGGGCGTCAAACACACGGGTCCTCGCCGTGGAAAGGTGTAGACCCTGTTTTTGTGGCCGCAGAGATCATGACGGCGCTCCAGGCGATCCCAAGCAGGCAGCTCGATATCACCAAGGGCCCTGCCGTCATCACGATTGGCAGCGTCCATGGGGGCGTTCGCGGCAACATTATTCCCGATGAAGTCGAAATGCTCGGCACGATTCGCACCTTCGATGCAGGCGTCAGAGAGAATCTCCATGCGAAGCTGCGTCGCACTGTCAGGCTTATTGCGGAAGCGTCCGGCGCAACGGCAACCGTCACGATCGAGCCTTATTCACCGGTGACGGCAAATGACCCCGAGTTGCTGGATCGCATGATGCCGACCCTCCGCCATGCCGCTGGCGACGGCAACGTCAACGAGCATCCTCTGATTACCGGCGCGGAAGACTTTGCCCACTTTCAACGGCACATACCGGGGCTTTATCTGATGCTCGGCGTCAATAAGGAAGGTGTCGCCGCCGGTGAAGCACCTGCCAATCACTCGCCGTTTTTCGATGCCAATGAGGACGCCCTGCTTGTCGGGGTACGAACGATGGTCGGCCTGGCGCTCGATTACGCCAGCGCTATGGCGCAGTAACTCTGTCTCAAGCGCCGGTTAGCATCAATTTACGTCGAATCCAGCGTAACCGGAACTGCATCACTCACCTGTCGATCTGATCGACCTATACTCCGGACCTGTCGATAAAATGCTCATTTATCGACACATCAGCCCAAGCAGTCGATGAAATCGACACGTTGGGAGGATATGTCGATAAAACTGGTATTTTTCGACATATCTCAGCAAACTGTCGATGGAATCGACCAATGAGCGAACAAGCGCCAGGAGCCCGGCTACATGGCTGAATTTGATCCGAGTAAGCCCTACAACGACCTGCCATTGCTGCCACCACCGGCAGAGCAGATCGAGTCCAACGACATCCTGAAGCAATGCATCAAAGCCAGGGTTGCCCTGGCCGAGCTCAAACAGGCCGCCGAGCTGATTCCGAACGCGGCCGTCCTCGTGAATGCCTTGCCGCTCCTCGAGGCGCGGGCCAGTTCCGAGATCGAGAACATCGTCACGACCACCGACAAGCTGTTCGAGTTCGTCGACATCGACGACAAAGCGGATGCTGCGACGAAAGAAGCGCTACGCTACCGCACGGCCTTGTTTGAAGGCAGCAAGATGGCCCGCCAGGGCATGCTCACGACGGATATGGCAATACAAATATGTAGTACTATCAAAGATATAGAGCTAGATATTCGAGCTGATTCTGGAACGAAGCTCAAAAACCGGGCGACTGGAGAGCTCATTTACACGCCGCCGACCGGCCAGGAGCTGCTGCTCCAGAAACTGGAGAACTGGCAGAATTTCATGCACGGCAACACCGAGATCGACCCGCTGATCAAAATGGCTGTCCAGCATTACCAGTTCGAGGCAATTCACCCGTTTGCTGACGGTAATGGCCGTACCGGACGGATCCTGAATATCCTGTTTCTTGTCGAACAGGGCCTGCTCGACACCCCGATTCTTTATCTGAGTCGCCACGTCATTCAGCACAAGAGTGACTACTATCGCCTGCTCCTGGACGTCACGCGAAAACAGGCCTGGGGCCCCTGGATCCTGTTTATCCTGAACGGCGTAGAAGAAACCTGCACCTGGACGACCGAGAAGATCAAGGCAATACGCGAGCTCATGCAGCACACGAGCCAATATGTGCAGGAGCAGCTGCCGAAGACCTATTCCTGGGAGCTCGTCGAAGCCCTGTTCAAGCAACCCTATTGCCGCATCGGCAACCTGGTCGCCGCGGGCGTCGCTAAACGCCAGACTGCGTCCGTCTATCTGAAACAGCTTTGCGATCTGGGCGTTTTGCGTGAATACAAGTCGGGACGTGAGACTTTATTCATCCATCCCAAGTACATCGAGTTGTTGACGGGAGAGGAGAACGTTTGGGTCTACTACGCAGGCGTCGAAACAGAAACGGCCGCCAGTGCAAGCGTTGCTCACTGACTGACACTGCGGTCTTTGGCGTCCGGGTCGTCTGCCGGCCGGTGCCCCCGCATGCGAAGATACAGCAAGCCAAACGCGCTTTGCATCAGCGCATCTTCGATGATGCCGTCCACGTCGCAGTTCTTGGCAAGCCGGCACAGACGTTCGAACGTGCGCATGTAGTTTCTGCTATGCCGAATTCTGATCTCGGTGCCATAGAGCAGCTCCGACAGACCGCCCTCCTCCATGAAATCCATGCTGATAAACAGACGCGCGAAGATTTCGCAGTCGCCGGTACCCATCTGACTGAAGTACTCGTCCATCTGGTCGCGATCGAACCTGCCACTGCCGACCGG
>JAZFPY010000236.1:0-5811 GCA_036444875.1 Woeseiaceae bacterium
CTCGAAGCTCAGATTGCGAAGCAACGGAAAATCGAAGCTGATATCGAGCAAAAGCGAGCTTCGCAAAGCGAACGTTCGGATGGGTTTAATGAGGTCCAGGCGCGCTTTTACAAAGCGGGCTCCGAGATTGCGCGCCTTGAACAGACTATTGAATATGCACACGAACTCCGTGAGCGTCAGCAGAAGGATCTGGAGCATGCAATCCAGGGCGCCAAAGAGATTACCGGACATATCAATCAGGACAAGAGTGAGATCGAGCAGTTGGAGGTCTCGCTTAGCGAACTAATGCCAGGCCTTGAACAGGCGAAGGACAGCGAGAATAAATCCGTAGAGTCTCTGGAGCGCGCCGAAAAAGCACTCGCCGATTGGCAGGTACGATGGGATGACTACATGCTCAAGTCGAATGAGGCCCAGCAGATTCGCAACGTCGAGCAAACGCGCACGGAGGAAATTGAGTCGAGGATCAAGAGCTTCGCCGAGCGGAGCGAGAGGCTGGCAGAGGCAGAAAATGTCGCCAGCCCGGATGATCTGCAAAAGACGTTTGAGATGCTCGCCAGCCAGGAATTGCAAAATCGTCAGGCTATCGAGGAATTTGACCGGCACGTAGCTGACATCGGCGAAAAGATCCGCAAGGTGCGCGAACAGGACCTGAAGCTCGACAAGCTGGTCGACGAACGCCGGGCGATCCTGCAAGACGTGCAGGCGAAATACGCGTCGTTGGAAGCCGTGCAAAAAGCGGCACTGGGACAGGGCGATGAGGGCGTTCAAAGCTGGCTGGAGGCGGCTGGTCTTAATGAGAATCCGCGAGTTGCACAGTCACTTGATGTCGAGAGCAAGTGGGAACGGGCAGTCGAAACCGTTCTCGGCGAATACCTGCAAGCGGTCTGTGTTTTTGACGTAGCTACGGCCACTGCCAGTTTGTCGCAGTTGCAAGCAGGAAACGTAACCCTGCTGTTAGATCAAGCGGAATCTGAATCGGCAGACAACGAATCAATGACGCTCATTGGCAAAGTCAACAAAGCGCCGGCAGCCGTTGCAGAGATACTGCAAACCGTGCGCGTCGCGGAGTCACTCGATACGGCACTCGCCATCTGGAAACAGTTGCAAGACCATGAGTCCGTAATTACTTCCGACGGTGTGTGGCTCAGCAAACACTGGCTGCGCGTCAGCCGCGACAAAGACCCGAAAGCGGGTGTGCTGTCCCGCGAGCATGACATGCGGCGCCTGAAGGCTGAGATGCGGAAAGCCAAAGTACGCAGCGACAGGGCCAGAAAACTGCTTCAGGATGGCCGCGCTCGTTTGACGCAGCTGGAAGAGCGCCGTGAGACGCTGCAACGTGACGCTGCTTCTCTGTTGAACGAGTATGCAGAAGTTAAGGCGAACCTAGACTCAGCCCGCTATCGCATGGATCAGGCGAACGCGCGTCAGGCCGCGATCACGGAAGAGAGGGGCGATATTGAGAAAGAACAGTTCTCCGCCGAAGAGCACGCGAGAGAATCGCGTTCCCGGTTCTCACAGGCGACGGATAGCCTTGCGGAGCTGGAAGTGGGTTTGCGTACGCTCGAGTCGCAGCGGGAGGAACTTCGCGCTGAACTACAACGCGTGCGCGAGCAGGCCGATCAGGATCGTCAGGTTGCCCAGCAAATGGCTATTCAGTTCGAGAGTCGGCGTTCGACGAAGGACTCAGCGGCCCAGAATCTCGCACGCATGCAGTCGCAATGTGAGCAGTTTTGCTCGCGTGAAAAAGAGATTCGCGAGCAACTCGAGCAAAGTGAAGCGCCGCTGGCAGACAGCAAGTCAGGGCTCGACAAACAACTCAAAGTCCGCCTCACTGTCGAGGAGGAACTTGCGGAGGCCAGACGGCAGGTCGAAGCGATCGAACACGAGCTGCGCGAACTTGATCGTGAGAGGATGCAGACCGATCAATCTGTTGATGGCGTGCGCGGCCAAGTGGACGAGGCCCGGATGGCATTCCAGGAAATACGTGTGCGGCGTGAGGGCTTTGCGGATCAACTGGCGCAAACAGAGTTCGACCTTGAGCGACTGCTCGAGAATCTGGCCGAAGATGCCGAAATTGATGTGTGGGATGAAAAACTGGAGAAAGTCAGACGCCGGATAGAACGGCTCGGACCGATCAACCTTGCCGCCATCGATGAATTCAAAGAGCAGTCCGAACGCAAGGAATACCTCGACTCACAGCTCAAAGATCTGAACGACGCACTCGACACGCTGCAGAGCGCGATCCGAAAGATCGATCGCGAGACGCGCACCCGATTTCGCGAGACGTTCACCAACGTTGATAAAGGATTCAAGCAGTTGTTCCCGAAACTGTTCGGTGGTGGCCATGCGTACCTGGAACTGACCGGAGACGATCTGCTGTCTGCCGGCGTAACGGTCATGGCCCGGCCGCCGGGCAAACGAAATAGTACAATTCACCTGCTATCGGGCGGTGAGAAGGCCCTGACGGCGGTCGCGCTGGTGTTCGCGATTTTTGAACTCAATCCGGCGCCGTTTTGTCTATTGGATGAGGTCGATGCACCGCTTGATGATGCCAACATCCTGCGCTTCTGCGAAATCGTCAAGGAAATGGCCGAGAAAGTTCAATTCGTGTTCATCACGCATAACAAAGGAACAATGGAAATGGCTCGTCACCTGACCGGTGTAACGATGCAGGAGCCGGGCGTATCCCGCCTCGTCGCCGTGGATCTGGACGAAGCGGTCAAAATGGCGGCGAGTTAATGGGTCATGGATGGTCTGCGTTGGTTGCTGCTGTTGTCCGGGCTGCTAGTCATTGGCGGCGTCTATCTTTACAGTCGCCGCGAGCGTGCGAAAGAAAAAGAACAGGAGTCGAGTCCCGAGCGACTTGAACCTTCTCTGGACGACGAGTCCATTGCTCCGCCTTCAGACGCTGAATCCACTATCACGACGGATGACGAGGACGCGGAAAACGCCGTTGCCGAGCAAAAAATCGTTACCTTGCGTATTGTCGCCCGCGACAAGGGCGCCATTCGGGGAGATGACCTCGTGCTAAGCCTGCGAGGCATTGGGATGCGGCACGGCAAGTTCGGGATATTCCATCGCTACGAGGGACCGGATGAAGACGATGTCATTTTCAGCGTCGCCAGCCTGGCCGAGCCGGGGACTTTCAACTTATCGAATATCAAGGAGCAGCACATTCCGGGCATCAGCATGTTCATGGTCCTGCCGGGCCCAATGCGGGGCGCAGAATCATTCGATTTGATGATGACTGCGGCAAGGGCCCTATCACAGGCCTTACAAGCAGAACTGCTCGATGAATCGGGCAGCACACTGAGCATCCAGCGCGAGCGATATTTACGCGAAGAAGTAATTCGATTCGAACACGGAATATCGGTGGCCTGATACCAGGCCAACACCGGTTTACAACATGACGGCATCCGCTGCTACCAGGAAGAAAGTCGAATCTCTGCGCAGCGAGATTCGCCATCACAACTATCTTTACCATGTGCTGGATGATCCGGAAGTAGCGGACGCGGAGTACGATCGCCTCGTTCGTGAGCTGACTGTTCTGGAGAAAGAGAATCCCGATCTCGTTACTCCGGACTCGCCGACACAGCGAGTCGGTGCGGAACCCATAAAGGCATTCGGGACCGTCCGACACAAGATTCCTATGCTGTCGCTGGACAATGCGTTCAGCGAAGAAGAGCTAAAGGATTTTCATCGCCGTGTCATAGACCGCCTGGGCATCGAAGACGGCGCCGACGAACTGGCTTTTTCAGCAGAGCCGAAGCTCGATGGAGTCGCTGTCAGCTTGCTGTACAAAGCGGGACACCTGGTTCGTGGCGCTACGCGGGGAGATGGCGAAACAGGTGAGGATATAACGCATAACGTTCGGACAATTGCCGCCGTGCCGCTCAAGCTCTTGGGCGAGGGCTATCCATCGACGCTGGAGATACGCGGCGAAGTGTTTATGCCAAGGGCCGGCTTCGAAAGATTCAACGAACTCGCTCGGCAAAAAGATGAGAAAACCTTTGTCAATCCGCGCAATGCCGCTGCAGGCAGCCTGCGGCAACTCGACCCGCGTCTGACAGCCGAACGGCCTCTCGACATGTACGTCTATTCGGTAGGGCAGGTCGAGGGCGGCTCATTGCCCGACAGGCACGGCGCCATCCTTGATCAGCTGCAGGTATGGGGTCTTAAGATTTGTCCCGAACGCAAAATTGTCAAAGGCACTAGAGGTTGTCTCGATTTCTATGAGGACATCGGAAAACGGCGCGACTTGCTGAGCTATGACATCGACGGTGTCGTTTACAAAGTCGATCGACTCGACTACCAGCAACAGCTTGGCTTTGTTTCGCGGGCGCCTCGCTGGGCCATCGCTCACAAGTTTCCCGCCCAGGAAGAGACTACGGTCGTACGCGACATCGAGTTTCAAGTCGGCAGAACAGGTGCCGTCACGCCCGTGGCACGGCTGGAACCGGTGTTTGTCGGCGGCGTCACGGTCAGCAATGCCACTTTGCACAACATGGATGAACTCTATCGGAAAGACGTTCGTGTTGGAGATACGGTTATCGTCCGTCGGGCCGGGGACGTCATTCCTGAAGTCGTTCGCGTCATCAAGAAAAAAGGTGCGAGAAGGAAACCGAAGGTCAAGACCCCGGTAAAGTGCCCGGTATGCGGATCGAAAGTTGTACGCATAGACGACGAAGCAGTTGCCCGCTGCACGGGCGGCCTGTTTTGCGAGGCACAGCGCTCCGAGGCGCTCAAGCATTTTGTATCCAGGCGTGCACTCGACATTGAGGGTCTTGGCAGCAAGCTCATCGAGCAGCTTGTCGCGATGGGCCGGATCAAGACACCGGCCGATATTTTCAGTCTTGAGAAGGACGAACTCGTCGAGATGGAGCGGATGGGCGAGAAATCGGCCAGCAATCTGCTGGAATCGATAGAGCAAAGCAAGGAAACGACGCTCTCACGGTTTCTATATGGCCTGGGAATCCGCGAAGTAGGGGAGGCTACGGCGAACGCCTTGGCAGGTCACTACGGCAAGCTAGAGGCGATTATGAGCGCTGGCGAGGAAGACCTGCAAACCGTGCCCGATGTCGGGCCTGTGGTTGCCTCTCGCATGCGGGCGTTTTTCAGCGAAAACCACAACCTGGACGTAATCCGAAGCCTCAGACGCTCTGGTGTGCGATGGGCAGAATCGGAACCCGCTGTCATCGCCAAAGATGGACCACTAACCGGCAAGACTTTCGTATTAACCGGCACTCTGGCCGGCATGACGCGTGACGACGCAAAGGACCGCATTCAGGCACTGGGGGGGAAAGTAACAGGCACGGTGTCCAGAAAAACCGACTTTGTCGTCTATGGTGACAACCCTGGTTCGAAACTAACAAAAGCGCAAAAACTCGCAGTTGAGATAATCGACCACGCAGGGCTCGAAAAACTGTTGGCTGATCAATAGTCGACCAAAGTTTGGTAATTTTGGACCAGAGAATTCCAATGAAATCAACTCGTAAAATTCAACAAGACCAGCAGAAATAACAATGGTTTTCGCCGCCAAATAAACGCAAAACTTGGGCACTTTTTCCCAAGTGTCGCGTTTCATTGACCGAAACGCGACGCACTTCTATATTCCGCGACCATGAAAGACAACATCCAACGTCAAATCCTGGACGCATTGTTGGTCGCATTGAGACCGCTCGCCAGAGCGCTTCTTCGCGCCGGAATCGGGTACCGCGAGTTCGCAGAAATATCCAAAACGGCATTCGTCGGCATAGCGACTAAAGACTACGGCCTGCGAGGCCGGCCCACAAACATCTCGCGAGTTGCAGT
>JAZFPY010000237.1:0-3423 GCA_036444875.1 Woeseiaceae bacterium
AGAGCCGGAGGTCGCCAAGCTTAGAACCGCCGTCGCGAATTTCATTGTCGAAGGCGATCTTAGACGCGAGATATCGATGAACATCAAACGTCTGATGGATCTCGGTTGCTACCGTGGGATCCGCCACAGGCGCGGATTACCGCTGCGCGGACAGCGAACACGAACCAATGCGCGTACCCGTAAGGGACCGCGGCGACCGATAAAGAGGTAATTGCGGCTGCAGCCGCTCCCACGGGAATAAAAGATGGCAGATACACCAAAACGCAAGAAGGTCAAAAAGCATGTCGTTGATGCGGTAGCGCACATTCATGCTTCTTTTAACAACACGATTATCACGATCACCGATCGGCAAGGTAATACTCTGTCGTGGGCGACCGCAGGCGGTTGTGGCTTTCGTGGCTCACGCAAGTCAACACCGTTTGCAGCACAGATCGCATCCGAAAAGGCCGGCCGTGCTGCGCAGGAGTTCGGCGTGAAAAACGTGGACGTGCGCGTCCGCGGACCGGGCCCCGGCAGGGAGTCTGCGGTTCGTGCCCTGAATGCTTTGGGTTTTCGTATTCAACATATTGAGGACGTAACACCGATTCCTCATAACGGCTGTCGTCCGCCAAAAAAACGTCGCGTTTAGGGACGCAATAACGTCGTTCATAGAGACTAATCAATGGCAAGATATCTAGGACCAAAATGTAAACTGTCCCGCCGGGAAGGCACGGACCTGTTTTTGAAGAGTGGCTTGAGGCCGCTGGAATCGAAGTGCAAGCTGGACGTGCCTCCGGGAGGCGCTGCCCAGCGACGCCCGCGTCTGTCCGACTACGGTCTGCAGCTCAGAGAGAAGCAGAAGCTTCGCCGTATGTACGGTGTGCTCGAGCGCCAGTTCCGTAATTACTACAAGAAAGCTGCTCAGCTCAAAGGCTCGACAGGTGAAAACCTGCTGCGGCTTCTTGAAGCGCGCCTCGACAATGTTGTCTACCGAATGGGCTTCGCCTCGACCCGCGCTGAGGCTCGTCAACTTGTCAGCCACAAGGGTATCGAAGTGAATGGCCAGGTGGTTAACATCCCGTCACTTCAGGTGAATGCCGGTGATGCTATCGGCATTCGGAAAAAAGCCAAGAAACAACTTCGTATTCAGAATGCCTTGGAGATTGCAGGCCAGGTCGGGATGCCGGACTGGGTTGATGTGGATGCGAAAAAGATGGCAGGTATATTGAAATCGTTGCCGGATCGGCAAGACATACTCCCGGACATCAATGAAAACCTTGTTGTCGAGTTGTACTCAAAATAGTTAGGAGGGTAACCACCCATGCAGGAATCTGTCCATGAATTTCTAAAGCCGCGCGTTGTGAAGGTCTCGCCGGTAAACAATTTACATGCGAAAGTCACGATCGAGCCCTTCGAGCGCGGTTATGGCCATACGCTCGGCAATGCGCTGCGCCGCATTCTGCTCTCATCCATGCCGGGAGCAGCTATTGTCGAGGTGGAGATCGACGGCGTATTGCATGAGTACACCAGCATAGAAGGTGTCCAGGAGGATGTCGTCGATATTCTTCTGAACCTGAAGCAAATTGCCGTCCGCATGCATACGCGCGAGACGGCAGAGCTCCGGATTTCCAAGAAGGGACCGGGACCCGTTACAGGAGCCGATATTCAACTCGATCATGACGTCGAGATTATGAATCCGGACATGGTCATTGCCAACCTGACCAAGAGCGGCGAACTCAACATGATCCTGAAGGTTGCGCAAGGCCGTGGTTACCGGCCGGCGACACAGCGCCCGGCGTTCGAAGAACAGTCAGGTCCCATCGGTCGTCTGCAGCTAGACGCATCGTTCAGCCCGGTTGATCGCGTTACGTACAACGTCGAAGCGGCGCGTGTCGAACAACGTACCGATCTCGACAAGCTGATCATTGACATAGAGACGAACGGCACTATCGATCCGGAAGAAGCCATTCGCCGCGCCGGCAGCATCCTCAAAGACCAGCTGTCTGTGTTCGTTGATCTGCAAGGGCAGGAGGAAGGTGCTGGTCAATTGGCAGAGAATCTGATCGATCCGATCCTGCTGCGACCGGTCGATGAACTGGAGCTCACTGTGCGCTCAGCAAACTGTCTCAAGGCGGAGAACATCATGTATATCGGTGACCTTGTACAGCGCACCGAGGTCGAGCTGCTCCGCACGCCGAACCTTGGCAAGAAGTCGCTCACCGAAATCAAGGAAGTACTTGAGGGTCACGGACTCGGTCTTGGCATGCGCCTCGAAAACTGGCCACCCGCGAGTCTTCGTCCAGAGCACGAGCTCGATATAGAAAACAGGCAGATATAAAAAACGGGGTCGAACCGCAATTTCGATTGCGGCGCCGCCAGAATTAACGAAATCGGGGCCGGAATTACAGTTCTACCCCAATATTTGAAAGGCAAGAGCCATGCGCCACAGAAAATCCGGCCGCCGTTTGGGCCGCACCAGCTCGCATCGCAAAGCCATGTTTCGCAACATGGCTGCATCACTGCTGCGTCACGAAACGATCAAAACGACTTTGCCCAAGGCCAAAGAGTTGCGCCGTGTCGTTGAGCCCCTGATCACGCTGGCCAAGGAGGACGGTGTTGCCAAGCGACGCCTGGCATTCGACCGTTTACGCGACAAGGAAGCGGTCGGTAAATTGTTTAAAGATATCGGCCCCAGATTCAAAGATCGCCCTGGCGGTTACCTCCGGATCCTGAAAACCGGGCCGAGGCCGGGCGATGCGGCGCCGATGGCTATCGTGCAGCTCGTCGATGGACCCGTAGGCGAGGCTGAGGCTGAAGAATAAAGCCGCCTGCTAACGCGATACAGAAAAAAAGGGGTCAGGTTTATGCAAATAAACCTGACCCCTTTTTGCGTTAACATAATATAACTGGGCATGTCTGACAGGTCACCCCTTCCGTAGGTGACCGCGCGATTGACGGCGCAGGCTCGATTGTTTCCCGCCGCTTGCTCGTAACACCCTGATTCAGAATAATAATATGGACATATACAGGTCTTGTGAGGGGCCTCACAGCCTTTCCCTGGCAATGACTCTACTCTTGTGGCTGGTTCGATATGGGGACGAGCGATTAGCAAGCGAGAAACATATGACGAATGCGTCGTGCTGGACAGGGATGCCTTTGATCCTGATGCCGTATTTCTGGACGACATCGTCGACGATGAGGTCCTGCCGTTTCTGAACCTGGCCGTCGATAGCCTGACTACCTCAGGCGAGCGCGCCCATGGCAAGCTCGAACTGCGCCCGGATGACGTGGCCAATGCAAGCAGCAAGGCGTCAACGACGATGCCCGTGGCCGTACTGGGTCCCGAGCAACTCGAGGTCTATGGCTGGGAGTCGTCATTGTGGAGGAAGATCCGGGGCTATCTCGGATTCTGAATTGAAGATTCGAGAAAGGGGCCGGATCGTC
>JAZFPY010000238.1:0-2340 GCA_036444875.1 Woeseiaceae bacterium
TGCCGGACCCGGACAGCCCCTTGCGTGGAAAGGTAACTCAGAAGGCCTTCAAGGGAGCGGAATTCCTCTACACCCTGCAACTGCCGACCGGCGGACACGTGCTATCGTTGTTCCCGAGCCATGCCGATCACCCCGTGGGCGCAACGGTGGGCATCCGGGTGGAGGCCGACCATCTGGTGGCGTTTCCGCGTGCGTGAAAGCGCCGCGCGCCGCGCTTTCCGATCACCGACCAGTTATGATGCGGTCCGCCCCGTGCCAGCTACCCGGACCAGCAATTTTGACCTAAACTATTCTTGAAACCGAGACCGCTCCATTGGACAAGAAAATCCTACGCTTGTTGATCGTCGATGCCTCGCCGGATGACGCCGACCTTCCGGCCAATACCTTGCGTAAGAATGGTTATATGCTGAAAACGCAGCGCGTACAGGACATGGCCGGCATGCAATCAGCTTTGGCCAAAGGAAACTGGGACGTCGTCCTTTCGGAGTACAACCTTCCGCACTTCGGCGCCATTCTCGCCCTGGACACGTTAAATCACTCCGGTCAGGAGCTACCTTTTATCGTATTAACAGACAGTATCGACGACAACGACCTCGCGAAGGTCATGCGCGCCGGCGCCCGCGACGTGATCCTTAAGAGCGACCTGGCGCGCCTGCCGCCCGTCATCGAACGCGAGTTGTCCGTCATCGAGGAACGCCGGAATTACCAAAAGACCAATGAACGTCTCCGCGAGATCGAAAATAAACATCAGGCCATGATTGACGGCTCTCTCGAGGCTATCTCTTATAGTCACGATGGCATGCACGTCGACGCAAATAAGGCATACTTGCAACTATTTGGCTATGAAGACCTCGAAGAGCTCGAAGGCATACCCGTGTTGGATTTGATTGACAAATCCGACCACCACAGATTCAAGGAGTACTTTCGCAAGGCGGGCAAGAAAAACAGCGATGTCAACGAGCCCCAGACTTTTACGGCCACCAGGAAGGATGGCTCGCGATTTCCAGTCGAGGTCAACATGTCGACGGTAAGCATCGGCGGGGAGAAATGTACCCAGATCGCGGTCAACGATATGTCAAGACTAGCCGCGAATAAATCCCAACCTGGACATAGCACTCAAGCCGAGACACTCAGCGGCGAGGAAATTCCCGTCAAGGAGAATCCGGAGGACGATCAAGAGCGAGATACGTTAACGGGCGCCTACAAACGAGATTATTTCTTGCGTCAAATCTCCAGGGCGATCAAGCAAGTCAAGAGCGGCGGAAAGAACAGTGCGCTATTGTACCTCGAGCTTGATGGGCTCAAAGAAATCAACGGAAAGTTTGGCAGCTCTATGGGCGACCGGTTGTTACGCGAGATCGGAAAACTGTTCAAAAATATACTTGACAGCAACGCCGTGCTGTCACGATTTGGCGGCGATGAGTTTGCCGTATTGTTGGAAGAAGATGACCCGGACGCCGTACAGCTTGTTGCTGACACGCTGGCCATGTGCGTGCGCGATGCGGCTTCCGTGGTCGTCGGAAACCCCAACGCTGCTTATCTCACGCTTGGCCTAGTCATGATGAATGAAACGGTGGAAAGCGTGGAAAAGATATTGTCGCTTGCCTATAGCGCCTGCGAACAAGTCAAGAAGCAACAAAAAACCGCCTCGGGGTCGGCGACGAGTCAATCCACCGCCGAGGCGGCCAAAGATCCGGAGTATCGACGCCTGGCTGCGTGGCGCCAACGCATTCAACAGTCGTTAGACGATGATAATTTTCGGCTCGTCTACCAGCCTATTATCAACCTCATCGGTGACCCATCTGAGTACTATGAGGTCCTCGTGCGGTTGCCTGGCAATGGCGGCGATCTGATCTCCGCCGCTGAGTTCATGCCCATCGCGGAGGAGTCCGGCCAGATCAGCGCCATTGACGAGTGGGTCGTGCGAAATGCTCTGCGTGGGCTCGCAGACTTGCACGGGGAAGGACAAAAAGCTTGTTTTTTTGTCAACCTCTCGGTGCACGCACCGGAAAGCGAGGCATTAGTTCCGCTCATACGCCAGATTTTGCAAGAGAGCAAGCTCGAAGCGCGACATCTGATCCTGGAAATCGACGAATCTCTTATCGGCAAGGGCGATGAGTCAACCCGAGAGTTCATACGGTCGGTTCACAAGCTGGGCTGTCGCCTTTCGCTTGATAACTTTGGTGGGCGTCTTGCTGCGCTGGACAAACTGCGCGATCTACCAATCGAGTTTCTAAAAATCGACGCTGAAGTGGTACGCAATTGCGCGCACGACAATATCAAGCAGATGGTGCTTAAGACCATCGTACAGATCGCCAAGCTCCTGGACCGGAAAACCAT
>JAZFPY010000239.1:0-4285 GCA_036444875.1 Woeseiaceae bacterium
ATGGTGTCACTTGGGCGAGCGTTGGCATTGGGACGGCATCGAGTTCGCAGTCATACACCCTGCGGAGTCGGGCCGCTGGCACGGCAACAATGCGTCCTGTGTCCTGGAGCTTCGCATTGACCGACACAGGGTTATTCTCACCGGTGATATCGAAGCACCGGTGGAGAGTCTGCTGGCGCGTAGCGGTGTTCTTGCGCCCGCCGACATCGTATTGATTCCGCACCACGGCAGTCGCACCTCATCCAGTGAGGAGTTCGTCAGGAGCATCCGACCGAAAGTGGCTATCGTTTCCGCCGGTTTCAACAACCGCTGGGGGTTCCCCAAGGAGGATATTGTCAGCTTGTGGCGGAGTGCCGGTGCCGAGGTGCTGAATACGGCCAGTTCCGGGGCCATCAGCTACCGGATCTGCCGCGATGATGGCATACGGCGCCTTGCCGAACACCGGCGGGACGGTCGCAAGTACTGGCATCAAGATTCCGGGAAATGAGCGCTTGCCGGGGAGCAATTTTCGGCTGGCCGCTGTATATTCCGATTTTCCTCCGAGTCAGTTTATATGGTTGAAATCGTCAAATCCGGCGGCTGGTTGATGGTGCCGATTATCCTGTGTGCGATTATCGCAATGGGTATCATGCTCGAGCGATTCTGGACACTGCAACAAAAGCGCGTAATACCGGAAGATCTGACCAGCAAGGTCTGGGGTTGGGTCAAGAAAGACCAGCTCGATCAGGGTCAGATTCAAGTCCTGCACCAGGGCTCCGCGTTAGGCCAGATCCTGGCTGCAGGCCTGATCAATCGCGACTACGAGCGGGCGGTCATGAAAGACAGTATCGAGGAAACCGGTCGTCATGTCGTTCATGAACTGCAGCGATACCTGGACACCCTGGGTACCGTCGCAGCGATTTCGCCGTTGCTGGGACTGCTTGGCACAGTCATCGGCATGGTCAAGGTATTTGCGGCGATCACGACGCATGGCGTCGGCAATCCGACCGTCCTGGCTGGCGGTATTGCCGAGGCCCTGATTACGACGGCCGCCGGCCTGACCGTCGCCATACCGGCACTCATCGGCTATCGCTTCTACAGTAACCGGGTTGATACGCTGGTGATCGACATGGAGAAGGAGGCGATCAAGCTTGTCGAAGCACTGCATCGCCGTCAGGCGTCTTCCGGCAAGAAGAAATGAACTTCAACGTTCGTCCGCGCTTGGAACCTGAAGTCAACATGACGTCTTTGATCGACGTGGTTCTGCTGTTGCTGATTTTCTTCATGGTCTCCACGAGTTTCGTCAAGCAGTCTCAAATCACGATCAGGCTGCCCGCAGCGGATAGTGAGGCAGTCGTCGAAGAAGTTGCTGATCACCTCGAAATCATGATCACGGAACAAGGCACTTACCTCATCAACGGGCGTGAACTCATCAACAGCCGTCCGGAAACGATCAGAAACGCGCTGCAAAAGCTCTCGGGCGGTAACACGAGATTACCGCTAACGATCAGCGCCGACGCAAATGCCCGCCATCAGCATGTCGTCACCGCAATGGACGTTGCCGGCAAACTCGGCTTCGTGAAGATTAGTATCGCCACCGTCAACGATCCGACTGAACAGTGATCGTAAAACTTGATCCGCATAACGTAGCCGTATACCGACGTCTCTGGCGGTACGCTACTCCGTACTGGGTAATTGGCAGCGCCGCGATTGTGGCTATGGCTACCGCGGCTGGTGTCGAGGCGACTCTGATTATCCTCTTGAAACCGCTGACCGATCAGACACTCGTCGAGCACAATCTCGAGACGGCGCGCTGGATGCCCTGGGCGTTCATCGGCATTTTCATCGTGAGGGGCCTGGCCGGGTACACGTCCGAATATAGTCTGGGCTGGATCGGTCGCGGGGTGATCAGCTCGCTACGGCGCGACGTGTTTCAGAAGTTCCTGACACTGCCAACACGATTTTTCGAAACGCAGGCCACAGGTCCGCTGCTGGCCCGCATGACCTACAACGTCGAGATGGTTGCGGAGGCCAGCGCGAATGTCGTCACGGTCATGGTGCGCGAATTGCTGACAGTAGTTGCGTGTATCGGCGTCATGCTCTGGCACAGTATCCGCTTGACGGCATTTGTTGCGATTGTCGTCCCGCTGATTGCGATAACCGTGCGGGTACTGAGCGGGGCCTTCAGGCGCTACAGCGGACGTATCCAGGACTCCATTGGTGACGTGACGCGCGTTTCCGAGGAAGTTCTCATGGGAAACCGTATCGTCAAGGTTTTTGGCGGCCACGAATACGAAAGGAATCGCATCGCCGAGGCCGACGGGAAAAACCGAAAACAGAACATGAAACTGATCAACGCGCGCGCACTCGGTGTTGCCGTGACACAGGTCCTGTTCGCATTCGGTATCGCCGGTGTCATTTACGTTGCCGGCAAAGAAGCGGCCATGGGCAGCCTGAGCCCGGGAACATTCATTTCTTTTATCGGTGCGATGATCCTGATGTTACAGCCGTTGAGGCGACTGACTAACCTGAACGCGTCTCTTCAGCGTGGCATAACGGCTGCTGATAGCCTGTTCAGCATCATGGACGAACCCGACGAAGTCGATTCGGGCACGTTTCGAAAGGACCGTGTCGACGGAACGGTCGAGTTCAAGAACGTGAATTTTTCCTATGGCGGAAGGAATGCCCCGGTCCTGAGAGACCTGTCGGTCCGGATCGAAGCAGGCAGTTCACTTGCTATCGTTGGCCACTCGGGCAGTGGCAAATCCACGCTCGTCAGCCTGCTGCCGCGCTTTTACGACGTCGAGTCAGGCACGATCCTCCTCGATGACAGGCCGGTGGAGGAATATACACTTGAGAACCTCCGCGACAATATCAGCCTCGTGACCCAGGACGTCGTGCTGTTCAATGACACGATCGCCAACAACCTTGCGTACGGGCAGCTCCGGCAATGTTCACGCTCGGATCTTCTCCGGGCCGCGGAAGCGGCGCATGTTATTGATTTTGTGAAAGAAATGCCAGAGGGGCTCGAGACGATGGTGGGTGACCGCGGGGTGCTTTTGTCGGGCGGACAAAGACAGCGTATCGCAATCGGCAGGGCGCTACTCAAGGATGCACCGGTACTCATTCTGGACGAGGCCACGTCGTCGCTCGACACAAAATCGGAACGTCACATACAGGATGCGCTGAAACATCTGATGAAGAATCGTACGACGCTCGTGATTGCGCACCGACTGTCGACCGTGGAAGGTGCAGATCGCATCATTGTGCTGGACAAAGGCAGTATTGTTGAATCTGGAACGCACCGCGAGCTCATTGCACATGATGGCCTGTACGCCGATCTGTATCGCATGCAATTCAGCGATGAACAAAACGGCGACAGCTGAAACGGCGCCGACCGGCAGGGCGGTCCGCCAGTGATTCGTCACGTGCAAGACCTGACCCAACGTATCTGGTATGAGGATTCGGCCGCGTATTGGATGCTCCTGCCGCTGAGTTGGCTGTTTGCCGGAATCGTCTCAGCCCGGCGAAATCTCTTTGAGCGCGGTGTGCTACGAAGTGTCCCGGTCAATGTACCGGTTGTGGTCGTCGGCAACATAACTGTCGGCGGCACCGGCAAGACGCCGGTGACGATCTGGCTTGCACTGCAACTGAAAGAACGCGGTATGCGGCCCGGCATCGTAAGCAGGGGTTATGAAGGATTGGTTGGTCGCAACCCGCGGCAAGTGACCGCTGGCAGCGATCCCGACGCTGTTGGGGATGAAGCCGTCTTGATGGCGAAACGCAGCGCGTGTCCCGTTGTCGTCCACCCGGATCGTGTCCGTGCTGCACAGGAATTAGCTGGCCTGGGCGTTGACGTAATCATTGCCGACGACGGACTGCAGCACTATCGCCTTGCACGAAATTATGAGATTGCCGTCATCGATGGCACGCGTGGCTTTGGCAACGGCAAGTTACTTCCCGCCGGACCACTGCGCGAACCTGTATCGCGCCTAAAGTCAGTCGATCGCGTGCTCGTGAACAAGAGCGTCATGCGCAGTGAACACGCGATCAGGGAATTGCCTGCAGGACTTGCTGTGACCGACTTCTACCTGAAAGGCACGATGGTCCGAAGCCTGGATGAGCGCGAAGAGGCGCCGCTGGCCAAATTTGCGGGCAGGCAGGTTCATGCGGTGGCCGCGATTGGCAACCCGGGGCGCTTTTTTACGTTTCTCGAATCGCATGGTATGCAGGTCATCGAACACGCATTCCCGGATCACAGCAGACTGACCGAGAAGGATTTGCGCTACGATGACGGGCTCGATGT
>JAZFPY010000240.1:0-9619 GCA_036444875.1 Woeseiaceae bacterium
AAACGCGTCGTCACTCTTGCCTGCGATACCGGCAACAAATATTTATCCAAGTTGTATAACGATTTCTGGCTGGAAGACCAGGGCTTCATCAAGCGTGAGAAGTCAGGTGATTTGCGTGACCTGATCGGGCGCCCACACGGTGAGCGCGCAACGATAACCGTTGGACCAACTGATATTTTGACAACGGCGCACAATCGTCTGCGCAATGCCGGTATCTCACAACTACCGGTAATGGAGAAGGGCAAGCTGCTCGGCGTACTAACCGAAGACGCAATAATGCAATTCGTATTCGGCAAGCCGGAACTGATGAAAGCGCCGGTCAACGACGCGATACAGACGGCCTTCATTCAGCTCAACAAGGATACGAGCATCAACAATCTCGTCGCAATGTTGCACGTGCAGCCCTATGCGGCCGTGATGGACGGCGATGATTTTCTGGGACTGATTACCCGATCCGATGTCCTGAACCATCTGCGCCAGCAGATGCAATAATCGTGGATCGCCCGTCAGGACGGGCTCCTACAAATTACGATCTATTCAAGTTGGAGCCCGTCCTGACGGGCGATCTGCAAACTGAGCTAAGCCGGGGATTCCAGCCAGTCGGGGAAGCTCAATCCCTTGCTTTCAAGATACTCTTTATTAAACAAGCGTGCCTGGTAGCGCAGGCCTGAATCCGCAAGCATCGTCACGATCGTATGCCCGGCGCCGAGTTCCTGCGCAAGGCGCACCGCACCCGCCAGGTTGATGCCGCTGGATCCCCCTAACACGAGGCCTTCTTCGCGGATCAGGTCAAACACAATTGGGATCGCTTCTTCGTCGGGAATTTGCCAACTGATATCAATGGCCGTGTCAGCAAGATTTGCAGTCACGCGGCTGTTGCCTATTCCTTCTGTGATGGAGTTACCTTCAATCTTGATCTCACCGTGAGCGAAAAAGTTATGCAGGCCGGATCCGTAGGGGTCTGATAGCGCAATTTGAACGTCAGAATTCCTGGCACGAAGCGCCCGCGCCACGCCGGCCAGCGTGCCGCCCGTACCGACCGAACTGACGAAGCCGTCGACCTTGCCATCCGTCTGTTGCCAGATCTCGGGGCCGGTCGTTTCCAGATGAAAGTCACGGTTGGCAAGATTTTCGAACTGATTGGCCCACCAGGCGCCATTCGCTTCCGTTTCGTTGAGAGATTCCGTGAGCCGCCCGGAGGTATGCACAAAATGATCGGGGTTCTTGTAAGGCACGGCCGGAATCAGCTTCACTTCGGCGCCATAAGCTCTCAGCGTCGTAATTTTCTCGCTGCTCTGGTTATCGGGCATGACGATGATGGTGCGATGCCCAAGGGCGCTGCCGACCATGGCGAGCCCGATGCCGGTATTGCCCGCGGTGCCCTCCACAATGATACCGCCCGGCTTCAATGCTCCTGTCTTTTTCGCGTCGAGAATCATGCCGAGTGCTGCCCGGTCCTTGACAGAACCACCCGGATTCATGAACTCGGCTTTGCCGAGGATCTCACAGCCCGTTACGTCAGATAGATGATTCAGACGAATCAGTGGCGTGTGGCCTATGCATTCCAACAGGCGCCGGACGTCGTTCATTGTTACTCAATTAATCGCCGCGAGCTGATCTGCCTGATATTCACTCACGAGTGGTTGAATGACCTGGTCGAGGTCGCCTTCCAGGACCTCGGCAAGTTTATATAGAGTCAGGTTGATGCGGTGGTCCGTCACCCGGCCCTGCGGATAGTTGTAGGTGCGGATCCGTTCCGAACGATCGCCGGAACCCACCTGCAGTCTGCGGGTTTCAGCCTGCTCGCTTGCGCGTTGCGCTAGCTCCGCATCCAGCAGCTTTGCCTGCAGTAGCGACATCGCGTGCGCGCGATTCTTGTGCTGGGATCGCTGGTCCTGGCACTCGACGACGATACCTGTCGGCAAGTGAGTCAACCGGACAGCGGAATCGGTTTTGTTAACGTGCTGTCCGCCTGCGCCGGAGGCTCGATAAGTGTCGACGCGCAAGTCAGCGGTGTTGATTTCGATTTCCTCGACTTCGTCTGCTTCGGCTAGCACGGCCACCGTGCAGGCGGAGGTATGGATACGCCCCTGTGACTCGGTGGCCGGCACGCGTTGCACCCGGTGTGCGCCAGACTCGAACTTCAGTCGGGCGTAAATACCGTTGCCGGAAATACGGCTGATGATCTCTTTATAGCCACCATGCTCACCTTCCCGTGCGCTGACAATCTCCAGCGACCAACGCATTGCTTCGGCATATTTCGAGTACATGCGAAAAAGATCGCCCGCAAAAATCGCAGCTTCATCACCGCCCGTACCCGCCCGTATTTCGAGATAAACGTTGCTGTCATCGCGCGGGTCCGGCGGAATCAGTGCCTTCTGCAGATCCAGCAACAGTGCGCCGCGGCATTCGTTCAGAGAAGCCAGCTCTTCCTGACCCATCTTGCGGATTTCTTCGTCGGCGTCGCTCGCCATCTCCTCGGCGGCGGCGATGTCCTCGCCAAGCGATTCGTATTTCTGGAATAAGCCAACGACGGGCTCCAGCTTCGAGTATTCACGCGCCAAATCACGAAACTGGTTCTGGTCATTGATGATGTCGGGATCGGACAGCAGCCCCGACAATTCTTCGCGTCGATCGCGAACGGATTCAAGCCTGTTTCTGATAGATGCTTTCATTCCTGCAGTATTCCGATTGCTCAATCGTCCTTTTTTGCAAGACCGAAGAGCGCGCGTGCAGCCTTGACCATTTCCTGGTCAGAAAGCTCACCCGCTTCGCGTAACCGCACGCTGGGTTGGTGCAGCATTTTCTTCATCAAGGATGCGGTTGCGTATTCAAGGACTTCATCGCTATCCGTGCCCTTATTCAATCGAAGCCGTGCCTGCTTCAGAACTTCCTTCCTGATCGCGTCTCCATGATCGCGCAGTTCGGTAATAATCGGTGCGACCTCCTTGCTTCGCTCCATGGTGAGATACCGCCGGATCTCGTCATCGAGGATTCGATTGGCATCGACGGCCGCAGCCTCCCGGTTGCTTTGTCCTTCGATAATGACCTTGTTGAGATCGTCAATCGTGTACAGGAAGACGTCTTTGAGCGCGCTGACATCCGGGTCTATGTCTCTCGGTACGGCAATATCGACCGCGAATACCGGTTTGTGTTTGCGCGCCTGCACTGCCCTGGTCATTTGCTCGAGCGAGATAACAGGCTCGGTACTCGCGGTCGAACTGATCAGGATGTCTGCATCGGGCAGCGTCCCTTCAATCTCCGAAAGAGGCAACGCAAATCCGCCGAACTGATTAGCGAGAGCCTGTGCCCGGTTGATGTCGCGATTAGCAACGAACATGCGGCCGATACCCTTTCTCGCAAAATGTTTAGCGACGAGTTCGATGGTCGTGCCGGCGCCGATCAAAAGGGCCGTGTGCTGACTGAAGCCGGCAAAAAACTGGTTGGCGAGCGTCACGGCCGCGTAAGCAACGGATACGGGGCTGCTGCCAATATCGGTGTCGGAGCGGACTTTCTTCGCGACTGAAAAAGCATGCTGGAAAAGGCGGCTTAGCTGACGGCCGACCGAACCGGCTTGTTGCGCTTGTCTATACGCGTCTTTCAGCTGACCAAGAATCTGCGGTTCACCGAGCACCATCGAGTCCAGACCGCAGGCGACCCGGAAGATGTGCCTGATTGCGTCGTCCTTTTCGAGTGCAAACAGAGCTTTGCGCGCCTCAGCATTCAGATTCTGGTCATTTTGCAGCCAGGTTTCGAGGACCTCGGTGCCGCCCTCGTTCGATACGACATAAAACTCGGTACGGTTGCAGGTAGACAGCAAGACGGTCTCGTCAATACCTTCCAGGTCAAGTAGCTGTAACAAAGCTCGCGGAACGGCATCACCCGAAAATATGACCTGTTCACGTATTTCAACAGGTGCCGTGTTATGGTTCAGCCCGAAAATTTGCAGCGGCATGGGACGTTTTTTGAGAATCGCTTACAGAATCAGCGCATATGATAAGCGAACTTACGGTGCAGTTGCTTGTCTCTGTTGGCTTGGAACGGACGATCGGCTGCGGTATTGATGGCTAACATTGGAAACAGGCGCCTTAGTGTGCGTAAAACATCGCTAGTCTGGCCGATTATGGCCATGATGTTAGCGAGCCTGGCGGCAAATCACGCCATTGCCGATACGGAAAGCGAAGAGGCCAGCGCGCATCTGCAGCAGGCCGAGATTGCGCTGCAGCGGCAGGAATATAAGAAGGCCGCTGCGGAATACCGAAAGGCCGCCGAACTCAGCCAAAATGTCGATGTCGCTGCCAAGGCAACCCGCGTTTCTTTCAGTTATGGCTTCAATGAGGAGGCGCTTCGCTCGGCACAACGCTGGCTAAAGCTTGATGAGGACAGCGACGAGGCGCTCCTCTATATCGCCCAGCTTCAGCTGCGACTCGGTGACATCAGGGCCTCGCGACGCGCCTTCAAGAGCCTGCTCAAGCGTGGCGAGCAACCGCCGGACGAGAGACTGGTTTCGCTGATACCGTTCCTGTCTCAGGAAAACGCCGAAGATGCCGATAAGCTGATGCGGCAACTTGCCAAGCCATACAAAAACTCGTCATCGGCGCAATATGCGGCCGGCGTAATGGCCCTTCAGGCGGGTGATTCCGAAGAGGCCATCGACCGTGCATCCCGCGCACTCGAGTTGAAGCCTGACTGGTTGCAGGCACACTTATTAAAAGCGCGGGCGATGCTGCTCGCCGGTGATCAGGCAGGCGCGATCGACTACACCTCGAGAATCGTTGGTGATGATCCCGATCCCGATCCGGAGGCGCGGATGGAGCTGGCAATCATGCTGCTCTCGGCGGGCCGGGATGACGACGCGCTTAGTCAGGTAAACCAGATTTTGCTCGAACAGCCGGCGCGAACGGATGCTTTACGCCTGATGGCGATCATCAATTTTCGCCTGGACAATCTCGATGTCGCATGGGCCGATTTCGAGGACGTGCTCGCGAGCGGTCATTACACGATGGACGCGCTCTATTATCTCGGCCGGATTGCAGATCGCCGGTCCGAGCATGAGCAGGCCGTTCGCCTTTATTCGCAGGTCAAACGGGGTAGCAACGCCCTGAATTCGCAACGACGGGTGAGCGCCATACTGGTTCGGCAAGGCAAGACCGATGAAGCGCTGGAGCATCTGCGGCGATTTGGTGCCGACAATCCGAGTTTCGCGATCGATATGATCGCGGCGGAGGCCCAGGTTCTCTCTGTACTGGAACGTTACCCTGAGGCGCTCGAGGCTTATGAGCGCGTCATCGATTACCGGCCGGACGACGAGGGCGCGGCACTCGGCAAGGCGGAACTCCTGTTACGCATGGGCCGTGTCGACGATGCCATCAAGGAGTACCGGCAAGCACTAAAGCGATGGCCCGATAGTGCCATGTCGCTCAATGCGCTTGGTTACACCCTGGCTGATCGGACTGCAAAATATGGGGAAGCGGAAAAACTGATCAAGAAAGCGCTGAAGCTCGATCCGGACAGTGCTGCCATCATCGATAGTTATGGCTGGGTGCTGTTTCGCCTTGGAGAAAACGAACGCGCCCTCGAAGAATTGCAACGGGCATACGCGCTACTCAAAGATCCCGAAGTCGCGTCTCACATCATCGAGGTACTCGCAAAACTCGACAGGCAGGACGAAGCATTGAAAGTCCTCGAGGAAGCGGAGCTTCTGAACCCCGACAACAAGCTGTTAAAAGATGTCCGCGAGCACGTATTTCCTGAAGAACGTTGATAAGACCCTTACATGCGGCCTGACTCTACCGCCCGATACATAGCATTAGCGCTGTCATTGCTGGCGATCGCAGGCTGCGCCACACAGCGCGGCGTCGACTTGCCGGAGCTTACGGACTGGGAGGCCCGCACGCGGATTCTTGTCGGCATGGCCGACTGGGAGTTCAATGGTCGTATTGGCGTCAGTGCCGGCAATGAAGGCTTCAATGGCAAGCTCCGTTATTCACAAAACGACGATGACTTTCGCTTGACGGTCAGTAGCCCGCTCGGATTCGGTTCGGTTCGCATTGCAGGAGACAGCCGACGCGTAACTGTTACGGACAAGGACGGCAAGGAAACGGTACTTCAGGATCCCGAGTTTGATCTTCGGGCGATGTACGGCTGGACGATCCCGGTGACCAGCCTGCGTTACTGGGCACTCGGTATACCGGATCCCGCAGTGCCTGCCGACACCGAATTCAATGAGGACGGGCAGCTGGCGTCGCTCAAGCAGGGCAGCTGGTTCATCAAATTCGCGCAGTATCGTGACGGTGGTGGGCAGCCAATGCCACGGCGGCTAGCGGCGGTTTCGGGCGACAACACGGTACGGCTGGTCATCGATAACTGGACCTTCCGCTAGCCGAACCGACGGCTTGGGACTCGTCGTTGACACCTCTTGTGCCGCGCCTCACAATTGCGCGCGACGGTTAATCGCATACCACCATAACGATCAGACGGTGTAGCAGATGGGGTGTAGCCAAGGGGTAAGGCAACGGGTTTTGATCCCGTCATGCGCAGGTTCGAATCCTGCCACCCCAGCCACTTGCAACGTTGCTGCAGCGCTGAAAAATCGACACACGAGGTGAGATAGGGTCATGGATCCTGCAACGATGGCGATCTTTTCCGGGAACGCGCACCCGAAACTGGCCCATGACATAGCACGGATTCTGCATATTCCGCTGGCCAAGGCCTTCGTCGGCCGGTTCAGCGACGGCGAAATCAACGTCGAGTTACTTGAGAATATCCGGGGCCGAGAAACCTTTATCATTCAGTCCACCTGCCCGCCGGGGCCAGAGAATCTCATGGAACTGCTGGTCATGATCGATGCCATCAAGCGGGCTTCGGCTGCGAGGATCACCGCCGTGATTCCCTACTTCGGCTTCGCCCGCCAGGACCGGCGGCCGAGATCATCCCGGGTACCGATTACGGCCAAACTGGTCGCCAAGCTGATTGGGACAGCCGGTGTCGACCGGGTGCTGACCGTCGACTTGCATGCCGATCAGATTCAGGGTTTCTTCGATGTCGTCGTCGATAACGTCTACGCCTCACCGGTTCTGCTCGGTGATGTCTGGAAGAAGAAATACGATGACATGGTCGTTGTCTCGCCTGATGTTGGCGGCGTTGTGCGCGCCCGGGCCTTGGCAAAACGACTTGACGATGCCGACCTGGTCATCATCGACAAACGACGCGCCAAAGCCAATCAGTCGGAAGTCATGAACATCATCGGCGAGGTCGATGGCAAAGCCTGCGTGCTGATCGATGATATGGTCGATACGGCCGGCACGCTATGCCAGGCCGCGAGCGCACTCAAGGGGAAAGGTGCAAAAGTGGTCGTCGCCTATATTACCCATGCTGTCTTATCCGGACCGGCCGTTTCCCGCATCGGTGAATCCGAACTCGATGAGATAGTCGTCACCGACACGATTCCTTTAAGCGAGTCCGCCGAGGCCTGTGACAAGATCCGTCAACTCTCGACGGCCGAACTCCTGGCGGAGACCATGCGCCGTATCAGTGACGAGGAATCGGTCAGCTCGCTCTACGTCGACTAATCGGGAACAGACCCCGCGGTTTGTCCCCAATTGCGGGCTAATCCCCTTTCAGCTATGATGCGCGCCCTTGTCCCGATTGGTCGCGATCGGGATGATTAATGGAAGCTGGAAACAGCTTTATAAACAATCAGTTATCGGAGAACTCTCATGGGTCAGGAATTCGATCTGATTGCAGACTATCGGGAAGACCAGGGGAAAGGTGCGAGCCGCCGCCTGCGTCTTGAAGGTAAAGTTCCTGCAATCATCTATGGTGCCGGCCGTCCGCCGCGTGCCCTGACATTCGACCACAGCAAGGTCGTTCGTCAGCTCGAGAACGAGTCGTTCTATTCGAGCATTCTCAGCATCAAGGTCGGCGAGAAAAGCCAGGCAGCGATTCTCAAGGACGTGCAGCGTCATCCCTCCAAGCGGCAGATCCTGCATCTGGATCTGCAACGTATTGTCGAGGACAAGCAGATTAAAATGAACGTGCCGATCCACTATGTCGGCGAAGACGTAGCCGTCGGTGTCAAAGAGGGTGGCGGTACCGTCACGAAGATGGTGACCGACGTCGAGGTGACCTGTCTGCCCAAAGACCTGCCCGAATATCTGGACGTCGATATATCGCAGCTCGATTTGAACGAGATGCTTTATTTGACCGATATCAAGGTTCCGGACGGTGTCGAGATTGTCGCGCTTACGCATGTTGAGGAAGAACAGGCCCAGCCAATCGTCTCGATTCAGTTCATCAAGGAAGAGATCATCGAAGAAGAGGTTCCGGAGGAAGAAGAGCTTGAGGCAATTGAGGGCGAAGAGGGCGAAGAGGGCGAAGCGCCAGCAGAGGGAGCCGCTGCCGAAGACGATTCCAAGACCGAGAGCACCGACGAGTAATCTGCGCATCGCAGGTCAATGTTTTGACCACGTATCTGACAGCGATTGCGGGCCTCGGCAATCCCGAGGAACGTCACGCGCGTACGCTGCATAACGCCGGCTTCTGGTTTGTCGACGAGCTTGCACGCCGTGCCGGCGCGGAATTTCGTTATGAAAAGCGATTTGATGCGGAGATCTGCCGCATTCAATTATCCGATAACGACGTCTGGCTCATAAAACCGCAGAGCTACATGAACTTGAGCGGCGGGCCCGTTCGTGGCGTGCTCGAATACTACCGTCTTGCTGTCAGCGATCTTCTGGTCGCGCACGACGAAATCGATCTGCCGCCAGGCACGGTTCGCCTGAAGAAGGGCGGTGGTCACGGCGGTCACAACGGATTACGCGACATTATCAAGCACGCCGGATCCGACTTCATGCGCCTGCGCATCGGCGTCGGCCATCCCGGTCACAAGGACCTGGTGACAGATTACGTTCTCAAGCGTGCTTCTGCCGAGGTGGAGCAAGCCATGCGACGCAATATCGACGACGCCGCAGATGTCGTACCCACGCTGGTAGAAGATGGCATCGAGGCAGCGATGACCCGTCTGCACACAACGACCGATTCCTGACCAGTGGCCATCACTTGCGGTATCGTTGGGCTGCCCAATGTTGGCAAATCGACCCTGTTCAATGCACTGACAGCGGCGGAAATCCCGGCGGAGAATTATCCTTTCTGCACTATCGAACCGAATGTCGGTGTCGTCCCTGTGCCCGACCCACGTTTGCAGGTCATTTCAAGTATCGTCAGACCTCAGAAAACGATTCCGACAACAATGGAGTTTGTCGATATCGCAGGTCTTGTGGCCGGTGCGTCCAAGGGCGAGGGTCTCGGTAACCGGTTTCTTGCAAGTATCCGGGAAACGAATGCGATCGCACACGTCGTCCGCTGTTTTGTTAACGATGATGTAAGCCACGTATCGGGATCGATAAACCCCGTCGACGACATTGATACAATCAACACCGAACTCGCCCTGGCTGATCTCGAATCCGTCGAAAAGCAGCTATACAAAGCCGAACGCAACGCCAAAGCGAATGAAAAAACGGCAATTGCCTACCGCGACTTTTTGAAAAAAGTGAAAGCACACCTTGATGAGGGACTGCCCATTCGTTCACTCGATCTTGCGGACAACGAGCGGCCGTTT
>JAZFPY010000241.1:0-5976 GCA_036444875.1 Woeseiaceae bacterium
ATCTGGCTCCTTGCGCGCCTGTATCGACGCATGAACATTCCTTACTAACGCCTGCAACGCTTTGCCGCGATTGCCCGAAACATTGGCCGAACTCAATTCACGCAGCACCCTGCCAGACAACCGAAGCGTCTGGCGCATCGCTGCACCGATGATCCTGTCGAATGTCTCCGTGCCATTAGTCGGCATGGTCGATACCGGCGTAACCGGGCACCTCGAGGATGCCTCTTACCTGGGTGCGGTCGCGGTTGGCGCGACCATTTTCGGGTTCCTGTACATGGGCGTCAATTTCCTGAGAATGGGAACGACTGGCATCACCGCACAGCGATTTGGCGCCGACGACTTTGACGGGCTCCGGGTGGCACTGGGACAGGCGTTAATCGTCGCCCTGGCAATCGCCGCCGTTTTGCTTGTGCTCCAAGTGCCCATCGGTAAGATTGCCCTGGGCCTTATCGGTGCCGATGCCAAAGTTTCCGGTTTCGCCGATCAGTATTTCTCCATACGTATCTGGAGCGCGCCGGCAACACTGGCGAATTTCGCGTTGATCGGTTGGTTTATCGGGCTGCAGAACGCGCGCGTCCCACTGGTCATTGTTCTCGCAATCAATACTACAAATATCGTTCTCGACCTGATCTTCGTAAATCTTGTCGGCATGAAAGTCGACGGCGTAGCTCTCGCCTCGGTTGTCGCAGAATTTACAGGCCTCGCAGTCGGGCTCGGCTTTGTCGTCAGGGCACTGAGAGCGCATGAAGGACACTGGATCATTTCGAAGCTGACTACGCTTCGCGAATACGGGGCCTTCTTTGCCGTGAACGGGAATCTGTTCGTACGCACGATGGCACTGGTGTTTACCTTCACGTTCATCACCGCGCAGGGCGCTCGTCTGGGCGGGCTGATCCTGGCTGCGAATGCCATTCTCATGAACCTGCAGTACCTGCTTGCGTTTGCACTGGACGGATTTGCGCACGCTGCAGAAGCCCTCGTTGGCAAGGCCGTTGGTGAAGGGAACAGGGCGGCTTTGAAGCGCTCCGTGGCACTGGCCCTGCGGTGGTCGCTGATTGTCGCCGTCGGCTTCAGTATTTTCTTTGCGCTCGCCGGCACATCGATAATCGCAATACTGACCGACCTCTCTGAGATACGCGAAACAACCGTGCGTTATCTGCCGTGGCTTATCCTGTCTCCGCTCGTGGCCGTTTGGTCTTATCTTTACGATGGTGTTTTCGTAGGGGCCACTCTCGCGAAGGAGATGCGGAACATCATGCTGATTTCGACATTTGTCATATTCGTGCCCGCCTGGTATGCACTGCAGTTCCTGGGCAACCATGGACTGTGGCTGGCGTTCATGCTTTTCATGGCCGGCCGTGGTATCGGCATGCACTATTTTTATCGGCAGCGGCTTCTTACATGATTTACTGCTGTTCTATACAGATTCAGTAATGATCACCGGAGTCGCATGTTTATCGCATTGCCCTCTTACGGAACTTCTTGCCCAGGCATAAGCAAAGAATCCGCTAACGATATTGGCGGTCGCATAGGCACCAAAAATTCCTGCAACCCCGAACAAATAATCGCCCGCGAATGCGAGGGGAAGATAAAGAACGGTCATTCGGGCAATGCTGACCATGACAGCGGGCATGGGTTTGCCCATGCCGTTAAATGAGGCGTTCATTATCATTACCATGCCATAGGTGCCGTAACTGACTGGCACGATCCAGAGATACAGCCCCGCAACCCTGGTCACTTCCGGGCTATCGCTAAAAATAGAAGGTAGCCAGTTGCCACTCAACGCAAGCAGGACTGCAATAATTAGTCCGAAACCAAGACAGAATACTGTGCAGAGTCTTAGCGCAAGATAGATTCTATCCGCTTTTCCGGCCGACATGTTCTGCCCGACAAACGGTCCGATGATTGCTGACATCGCATAAAACACGACGAGCATTAGCGACTCTATGCGGCTGGCAACGCCGAATCCTGCTACAGCATCCGGCCCGTACCTGGCAATCATTGCAGTGACTACGCCTGTCGCGATCGGAATAATCACGTTCGTTCCCGCAGCTGGCAGACCGACATGAAGGATATCCGCCCAGGATTTCCTGAGTTCGGTTGGCTGCGGTCGATTGAAGCTCAACAAATCCAGGCGGTAATACATGAGCAACACCGCTCCAATGAACAACGCGCCGCGAGCCGTGAGCGCGGCCGTTGCCGCGCCATTAAGCCCCATCGCCGGAATGGGACCAATCCCGAAGATCAAAATCGGATCGAGAATAACGTTAGCAATCGCCGCAATGACCATTAGCATGCCGGGCAGTCGTGTGTCGCCTGTCGCGCGCATGCTGCTCATGCCAACCATGCCGACGACCACGAACGGAACGCCCGAGTAAAGAATTGTCATGTACCCCGCGATCAACGGAATCATGTCTTCGGGTGCCCCCATCAATCTGAACAATGGGCCTATCGTGGCCAGACCAACAGCACATATGACCGCGGTGATGGCAAAGGACAGTATCAGGCTGTCGGTGGCGAGCCGCCGGGCACGACGATGATCATGAGCGCCAACGGCCCTGGCTACGACTGAGGACGTTCCGGCACCGAGCCCGATTGCGACGCTGGTTACTATCATCAAAATAGGAAACGCGAAACTCAATGCAGCGAGTTCCCGGTCGCCGACACGCCCGATAAAGTAAGTGTCGACGAATGCCTGCATCATCATCGTGAAGATGCCAAAGAGCGTAGGCACGGTCATATGGACCAAGTGTCTGCCTACCGGCCCTTTAACTAGTCTGGCTGGTGTTGATTCCATAAGATGTCTGGACTGGCGATGTCGGCAAGGGCATCGCGGGGACACGCCCCATCAGAACTATTGACTATGACCCAGCAGGCAACAACGCGCAATCACAAATGGTGATACCTCATGACCTGGAAGAAACTCGGCTCAAGAGTCGTATACGACAACCCGTGGATTACAGTGTATGAAGATCACGTCGTGAATCCGGGCGGCGGCGAAAATCAGTACGGCCATATTCATTTCAAAAATAAAGCCGTAGCCATCGTTCCGCTGGATGACGAAGGTAATACCTGGCTGGTCGGACAAGACCGTTACACGCTCGGCGCATACTCCTGGGAGGTCCCGATGGGAGGCGCTGCAAGCGACGAAGAACCGCTTGACGCCGCGAAGCGTGAGCTGAAGGAGGAAACCGGGCTCAGCGCAGCGAAGTGGACCAATGTCATGCATCTTCATACGAGTAACTCGATAACGGACGAAGAGGGTTTCGTTTTCCTGGCCGAAAACCTGAGCGAAGGTGAGCCCGAATTCGAGGAAACCGAGAAACTGGAAATTCGAAAGCTGTCGCTCGACCATGCCCTCGAAATGGTAAACAACGGTCAGATTACCGATGCAATCAGCGTTGCCGCGATCCTGAAAATCGCCGGAAAACAGGGGTCGAACCGCTAAGACACGATAGGGGTCGAACCGCTAAGACCTCTTAGCGGTTCGACCCCTGTTTTCAGAACAGCATCTTGGCGGTCACGACGTAGCGCATTGGCCCGCCCACTGTAGGTGCGGCGAATGGATAACAGGTGACAAGACTCAACATCGGGGACTCTGTATCCAGAACCAAGCTACCGCGACGGGCATCGACAACGTCGATACCGGTAACCTGATAAAGGTGCTTACGGCCTTCTGTCGTTTCGAGAATTATCGATTCGCCTTTCTTCACGTATTGCAGGAACTGAAAGTGGGTATCGCGATGTCCGGCGATAATGCTGTTACCGGTCTCACCGGGCAGGACGCTTGCACTCAGGTGGCCGGGAGCGAACGCCAATGTTCTGCCGGAACCCCCTTCAAGTATGATCAGGTCAATATCGCCGCCCTTTGCAGACAGCCGCGCGACGGGCCAGGTATCGGCCCAGGGCCACGGCGTCGCATGTTCCTCGCCGGATCCCGCGCGCCGCCACGCGCGCTGCATGAGTTCCTGCGCGACCCAGGCCTTGGCGGGAATATACGCCCCCTGCCCGAACTGCCAGAATCCAAAGCAAAGCAGACAGGCCACGATGATATGGCTCGCTCGAAACCTAAGCGGCGGCCGGCAGTTCACGAACCGCTCCCTGAATACGCACAAGCGCAAATAAGAGCAAAGCGGCAAGCAAACTGATAACACCGATCAGGCGATGCATCGGGGCACTGGTCGCTGTTGCCGGAAAGCCGAATATCGCTTGCTGACTTTGCCCGTAAGGCAGAAGGTTCGGAACCTGCTCTTTGTTGAGGCCTGCCGAGAGTGGCCGCTGCGGCGTCTTATCCACCGCCACCAGACTGGTGAACTTGCTGACAAGGTGATGATCGAGTGCCGTTTTTACAACAGCAGTCCTGGTTTCGGCCGGATCCCTGCCGCGCCGCTCTTCGTCCAGGAGTGTTTCGATTCGGGCCCGCGCCCAGAGCGCCGCAACACCCGGGCTGTCGCTTGCCCCGGCAAGCGGTAATTCACTACCCCAGGTTCCGCCCGCGGAATCGCCGCTGATTTTTATGAGATCCCCCGGCCGCGGCTGGTTTTCGAGCCGCGCTTTGACAACGATCGGTTCGCCGGCGTACAGGTCGGGAATGGCTTCCGGATAACTGATTGGGCTGAGTCCGTCCGGCCACTGGATCCGTATGTCTGTGACCTGCGGCTTTTCCAGTTTACGGATCAGCCGTTCCATTTTTTCGTCTATCTCATGCAGCGCACTGATATAGCTGTATGTTCCCCGTCCGGCCTCGGCCGCTTTGCGCATAAACCAGCCGTTGGGGGCCGATCCGATGCCCACGGTAAACAAACGTGCTTGACCGAGATCTCGCTCGATAAGCGTGTAAAGCTCCTCCTCATTGCCGACGCTGCCGTCCGTCATGAAAACGATCTGTCGCAAGTGAGTCTCGCTGGCGGCGCTCCGTAGTGCTTTCTCGAGTGCCGGGCGCATGTTGGTGCCACCGTCGGCCTTGAGACCGCGCACATAAGCTTTGGCCGTTCGTATGTACCCGGGATCTGCCATGACGCTGTGCGGAAAAATCGATCGGGTAACAGAATTGAACTGAATGACGTTGAAGCGATCAGCCGGCTTCAAGCCATCGAGTGCAAGGAGTAACGCCCTTTTCGCCTGCTCGATTGAGGTCCCATGCATGGAACCCGACGTGTCGATGACGAAGATCAGCTCACGAGGCATCACGACAGAGTCAGCGATCGTCTCGTTCGGTGGCAGCAACATCAGCAGGACGTACGGGTCACCCTTCCGGGTTTCAGAGAAGACCATGGCTCGCGGTGCCTTATCCGGAACGGGCCGCCAGAGAAGCTCGAGATCGTGATCGAGTGGTGCCGTACCGTTCATCAGCGTCACCTGGAAGGTGTCACCGACTTGTTGCACGTCGATCGGGTGGTATCGGCTGGCGACAATTTCCAGAGGCACGCCTGCATTGATTCTCGCATCCAGCGTGACTTCATGGTCCTTCGATTTCGTGACGACAGGCGGCGTGATCAGCGAAGCGTCCGGCACACGCGCCGTATCCCGCGACCAACCCGAACCTTTACGGCCCGGCAACGGGGCGCCCGGTATGAAGCGCGGTGTCAGTGTCAGCGGAAACCGCAGGCTGAATGTGCCCTCGTCGTATTTCAGGTTCTGCAGATACTCGATCTCAACCGTTACTTCTTCGCCCGGACCGATATTGGCGACTGCAGTTGTAAACAGATTTGCTCGCTGCTGTTCGACAAGACTCGCTTTCTTGCCCTGAATCTTTGCCTGTTCGTACTCTTTTCTCGCTTTGTCCCTTTCGCGAATCTCCCCTTCGATGATTCGCTCGCCGATGTGCATGCGCAAGCGATTGACAGCCGCATCATCGGGCAACGGAAAGACATAGATGCCCTCCACCCATTCCGCGCCATCGTTCAGAAATCTCTGTTGCACGGATACGTGCGCAACCAGCCCGCTGACTTGCAGATCGATATCCGTGTTCATTCG
>JAZFPY010000242.1:0-3626 GCA_036444875.1 Woeseiaceae bacterium
GTCGAAATGCTCGGCCGGGCAATAATCAACAACGCAACGTCGCCGGTACGGATGTTCGATACGGTTTTGCGGAGCGCCCCGACGCTTTATCAGGCATATCAGAACAAAATTCGGCCGGATGACGACAACGCCGGCGTGCCGCATACGCGATTCAACGTTACGGTGTCGGCGCACAAGATGTTTGATGCAACGGTATTCGATCTCGCTGACTTCAAGACGATCAGGCAGGCCGTCGACGGCGCCACAGTCAACGATGTCGTGCTCGCCGTCTGCAGTGGTGGGCTACGCCGATATCTGCTGCACCATGGCGAATTACCGGACAGGTCTCTGGTGGCCTGGGTGCCGATTAACGCCCGGCCAAGAACGGGCGCTTCGGCCGATCCCGGGAATGGCGGTAACCGGATTACGGCGATGACTACCCGCATTTTTACGGATATCGAAGACCGGCTGGCGCGGCTTCGCAAGATTGTGAAAACGACCAGGAGATCCAAAGAGGCCAAGGCGGGTTTATCTGCTCGCCTGATGACGGATCTCACACAACATGTGCCGGCGGCTACCCAGGTCCTTGCCGGCCGGCTCGTACTACGGGCCGGGATGGCGCCAATGGTCTGCAACCTGTTCATATCGAATGTGCCCGGACCTCAAACCACCCTTTATATGAACGGCGCGAAAATATTGCATAGTTATGCCATGGCGCCACTGACCAATGGCATGGGCCTTTTCATTGCCACGCCAAGTTACGACGGTCAGATTTCGTTCAGCGTCACATCGACGCGGGAAATCCTGCCCGACGTCGACTTCTTCATGGACTGCCTGCGAGGCGCGTTGGACGACTTGCTTGAGTCTGCCAACGACGCCATTGATGCCGCCGATGCCTCAGCGCCGAAGGAAGTAGCGCCGAAGGAAGTAGCACCGCAATGAAGCACGACGAAGGGACGCTCAAGACTCCAGCGGGTGTTTCACTTTACTATCAAAGCTGGCAGCCTTTCGATCGACCGAGAGCGGTGTTGCTGATTGCTCACGGACTTGCGGAGCATTCCGGCCGTTATCAGAACTTTGCCCGATTTTTTGTCGACCGGGGCTACGCTGTCTATGCACTGGACCATCCGGGGCACGGCGAATCTGACGGTGACCGCTGCCATATCCGGCGGTTTTCTCAATTTACGGACGGCGTCGGCTTGCTGCTCGAAAAAGTGCGCGAAGAAATTCCAGATACACTCGTATTCCTGGTCGGCCACAGCATGGGTGGGCTGATCGCGACGTATTTTCTCATTGAGCACCAGTCCGAGTTTGCGGGCTGCATTCTCTCAGGATCTGCAGTGCAGCCTGTTGTAGAACTATCATTTCTGCAACGCCTCACAGTGCAATTGTTCTCCAAATTCTTGCCGAAACTGCGCGTGATGCAACTCGATGCATCGAAAGTCAGCCGCGACCCCGCGGTAGTCGATGGTTATCGTAACGATCCTCTCGTGTTTACAGGGAAGGTCACCGCGCGTCTCTTGCAGCAGCTTTTCAGTGCGATGGCGGGGCTCGAAGAGAAACTCGCCACTGTAGAATTACCTATGCTCATTCTTCACGGTGAATGCGACGACATGACGCTTCCTGCGGGCTCAAAAATGTTGCATCAGAAAACAGGCTCGACAGACAAGAAGCTCATCATTTACGAAGGCTTGTATCACGAGATTTTCAATGAGCCGGAGCAGGAAGACGTAATGACCGATGTCGCAGACTGGCTGGCGCCGCGCCTCGTGTCCCCGGCGCAGAGCTGATGCCTGAGATCAGACACTCATGAACTGGTTCATCTGGCTGCTGATAGCCGCAGGCATTGCGCTCGTCGGCCTGTATTTCATCTTCCCGGCGCGGCTTGTTGACCTGGTCATCGGACTGGCGCGCAAATGGGGCCGTCTGTCCGCGAAATCTGTCGTTGTGGATGGCGTTACCTGGCCGTACCTGGAGGGCGGTCCGGCGGATGGCGATACAGTCGTTACGCTGCACGGCTTCGGCGGCGACAAGGACAACTGGGTCTTGTATGCCCGTTACTTTACGAAACGCTTTCGGGTCATTGCGCCCGACCTTCCCGGCTTCGGCAAAAATGTCCGCAATCCCGACTGGGACCACGGAGGCGTGGCCCAGACCGAGCGCCTGCACGCGTTTCTCGTCGAACTCGGTGTGGACAGTTTTCATCTCGCCGGTAATTCCATGGGGGGCTATATAGCCCTGCACTATGCGCTGACTTACCCCAATCGACTAAAGACCCTGACGTTGATCGACAATGCGGGGGTTACCAGCAAGCATATGAGCGAACTCGAGCTGGCCGTTAAAGAAGGAACGAATCCGTTGGTTGCATCATCGTTGGATGACTTCGATCGCCTTTTGGATTTCGTCATGTACAAGCGCATCCCATCGCCCAGGTTCATGATGCGGGCAATGCTGGAAGTCCATATCCGGCATTTTGATTTTCTCAACGAAGTTTTCTGGGCGCTCACTGACGAGGTGCTGAAGTATGACCTGACAGAGAGGTTGAGGGATGTAGCAATGCCGACATTGATCATCTGGGGGCGGCATGACAGGCTGATCGACGTCAGCTGCACCGAAGTCATGGCCGCTGCAATCCCCGATAACAAAGTTGTCATACTCGAGGACGTAGGGCATGTGCCAATGATCGAAAGTCCAGGCGTAACCGCTGGCCATCACATTGACCTGATCGCTGGAGTGGAATCTCATGCAGGCGGTGGCTAAGCAATGAATCTCAATGTCGGAATACTGGGAGGCGGCTCTTGGGGAACGACCGTCGCCGCCCTGGTCGCACGAAATACGTCCACTACGCTGTGGGCGCGCGATCCGGCGACCGTCGACGAGGTCAATAAAGACCACACGAACAAGAAATACCTGCCCGATGCAAAGCTCTCCAAAAAGCTTGTCGCGACAGCCGACCTCGCAGAGGCGGTCGCAGGAAAAGACGTCATCGTAATGGGCATTCCGTCGCAAGGGTTTCGCGGCGTGCTTGAACAAGTCAAAGATCACATACGTCCCTGGGTCCCGGTAGTCAGCCTCTCCAAAGGGCTCGAACTCGATACAAGAATGCGCATGACCGAAATAATCGAGGAGGTATTGCCCGGACATCCCGCCGGTGTTCTGACGGGGCCCAATCTGGCAAGGGAAATCATGGCCGGTTACGCTGCGGCGAGCGTGATCGCAATGGCAGACGAAATTATTGTCAAAGAATTACAAAAGACGTTTAACAGCGGGCTGTTTCGCGTCTACACTAATC
The DNA here is from genome assembly GCA_036444875.1 of Woeseiaceae bacterium. GTDB lineage: Bacteria > Pseudomonadota > Gammaproteobacteria > Steroidobacterales > Woeseiaceae > JACZWL01. Next base: position 3,272 of record JAZFPY010000242.1, read on the forward strand.
ACGACGTTGTTGGTTGCGAATTGGGCGGTGTGTTGAAGAACATCATCGCGATCGCGGCCGGCATGGGGGACGGCCAGGGCGCCGGGGAGAATACGCGGTCCGCCGTCATCACACGGGGACTTGCCGAAATTACCCGGCTGGGCGTTGCCATGGGTGGAGAATCGCAGACCTTTGCGGGCCTGACAGGCATGGGCGACCTCGTTGCGACTTGTACGAGCACCCAAAGCAGAAATCGCACTGTCGGTTTTGAACTGGGCAAGGGCAGGTCGATAACCGAAATTACCGACGAGATGTACATGGTCGCCGAAGGCGTCAAGAGTGCACCGACTGTCATGGCGCTCGCGGACGAGTACGG
>JAZFPY010000243.1:0-3516 GCA_036444875.1 Woeseiaceae bacterium
AGCGCCAAGGTAAAAGAACGTCTCGGTGCCGCCTGAACGCGCCGGGATCTGCCAGGCAAGATAAAGTGGCGTTACCGGTGTCTTTAGCTATTCTTTAGGCAGTTTGGTCAAATTGGCAACCAGTCCCGGACAATTAACAAAGAGAATCGGGGTGGGTAAAGGCCCCGGCAACGAGAGTATCCGTTAACAGAGCAAATGAGCGGCTTAATTCCCCAGCATTTCATTGACGATCTGATTGCTCGCGCCGATATCACAGAGGTATTAGGCAAGCGCATTCAGCTCAAGAAAGCCGGGCGCGAGTTTAAGGCGAACTGTCCGTTCCATGATGAGAAAACGCCGTCCTTTACCGTGAGTCCGGCCAAGGGTTTCTATCACTGCTTCGGTTGCGGCGCCCATGGCACGGCGCTCAGTTTCCTGATGGAATACGACCATATGAGCTTCGTTGAGGCAGTCGAGAGCCTCGCCGGCTCGATGGGCATGGAAGTGCCGCGGGATGAAAGTCAGCGTCCGGCCCATCGTTACGACGAATTGTTCGAGCTGCTCACAAAAGTGGAGCGTTACTACCAGGCCAATCTCAGCAACAACGACGCTGCCGAGGCATATCTGAAGGCCCGTGGCATTGACGGCGCCACCGCGAAACGATTCGGCATCGGTTACGCATCGGCTGGCTGGAGCGCTGTGCTCGACAAATTCGGTAAATCTAAGGAATTGATTGAGCGCTTGCTTGCCGTCGGCCTCGTTATTCGTAAGGATAACGCCGGTCACTACGATCGGTTCCGCGACCGCATCATATTCCCGATACGGGATGCAAGAGGTCGGTGCATCGGTTTCGGCGGCCGCGTCATCGGCGACCAGGAACCCAAGTATCTCAACTCGCCCGAAACAGTGCTGTTTCACAAAGGCCGCGAACTGTACGGCCTGTACGAGGCGCGTCAGGCCATACGCAATATCGAAATGCTCGTTGTCGTCGAGGGCTATATGGACGTCGTCGGCCTGGCACGTCACGGCATCGAATTCGCCGTCGCCACGCTCGGCACGGCCACGAGCGATGATCACCTGACCCGCCTGTTCCGTTTGACCGAGGCAGTAACTTTCTGCTTCGATGGCGATAGTGCAGGCCGGGCGGCGGCGTGGCGGGCGCTCGAAACTACCCTGCCCCAGATTCGGGAGGGCCGCCAGATTCGCTTCGTATTCCTGCCCGAGGGCCAGGATCCGGATTCTTTTGTACGGGACAATAGCGCCAAGGCATTCGAGGGGGCCCTCGCTGCAGGGGTGCCGCTATCTGATTTCCTGGTACAAGAGCTGGCGCTTAAGGTCGACATGGATTCTGTCGATGGTCGGGCGAGACTGGCCGAGCTGGCAAAACCGCTCGTACAACGTATTCCGCAAGGCGTCTATCGCGAGCTCCTAACCGAGCGGCTCGCCGAAACCGTCGGCCTGTCGGCTGCGAAGCTCGATACATTGTTTTCAAAGGACCGGGAAACAGGCCGGGGACATCGTTCTGCAAGGGGAATCGCCGGCATTCGCAGCGTAAGATCATCACTCCAGTCCGGCGTTGGCAAGCCCTCGGTCGTGCGGCGGGCAATTACCCTTTTGCTAAATAATCCCCAAGCCGGCCTGGAGCTGGACGCCGAAAAACTCGCCGGCGTCACCAAGCCCGGGACGGATTTGTTGCGAGAACTTATTGAAACAGTGCAGGCCGAACCCAATATAACGACAGCCGGCATCCTGGAACGTTGGCGAAACCAGGAAGAGGGCCGGCATCTGGGCAAACTCGCTGCCGTCGAAGTGCCCGATGACGAGGATTTCGACGCATCGGCCGAGCTCGAAGAAAGTCTGGCTCAGCTGGCTGCTTACCGGCAGCGTGAGCGAATGGATAATTTGGTTAAAAAAGAAGGGCTTAGCTCACTCTCGGACGCCGAGCGTGCAGAACTCAGGGAGCATCGCCGCGGCCCTGAAATGAGTGGCTCAGAGCTAGATTAGACTCAGTCAAGACAGTATAATTACTCGTTTGCATTTTTAACATGGAGGACGGGACATCTTGAGCGACAAACGTGCGACGGTGACCGGCAACAAGCAGGCACGACAACTTAAGGATTTGATCGCCCGCGGCAAGGAGCAAGGCTACCTGACCTACACCGAGGTCAATGATCATCTGCCTAACGACATAGTTGACCCCGAGCAGATCGAAGATATCGTCAATATGATTAACGACATGGGCATCGCGGTGCATGAGAAAGCGCCGGATGCCGAGTCACTGTTGTTATCTGACGCGGCAGTCTCCAATGACGACGATGCCGCTGAGGCGGCCGAAGCGGCATTGGCCAGTGTCGACGCTGAATTTGGGCGAACAACCGATCCGGTTCGAATGTACATGCGCGAAATGGGTACAGTTGAGCTCTTGACGCGCCAGGGTGAGATTGAAATCGCCAAGCGCATCGAAGACGGGCTCAACCAGGTCAAGTACTCCATGGCGCACTTCCCGCCGACGATGGAAAAACTGCTTGAAGTTTATGAGGCAGTGTTCGCCGGTGATACCCGCATGCAGGATTTCGTTGTCGGCTTCATCGACCCAAATGCGCCGGACGAGATCAAATCGCCAGTCACGAAATCGGATAATGATGACAAGAGCGACGACGACGAAGTCGTCGACACAGGACCGGATCCTGCAGAAGTTACTTCCCGGTTGAAAGCCATTCGACGCAAGTACAACAAAACGCTGACATTACTCGAGAAGAACGGCAGCGCCGACAAGAAGACGATCAAGGTCCGTGCCGACCTCGCCGACAAGCTCATGGAACTAAAGCTCTCGCCCAAAATGTTCGATGCCCTCGTTCGCAACCTGCGCGGCGCGGTCTCGGTCATTCGTACTCAGGAACGGCAGGTCATGCAGATTTGCGTTCGTGACGCGGGTATGCCGAAGAAAGATTTTTTGGCGAGCTTCCCGAAGCGCGAGACGGATCTCAAGTGGATCGAGAAACATATTCGTGCCAAGCGCAAACATTCGTCGACTCTGGCCAAACTCAGAGATGCCGTGTTACGAGCACAACGCAAGCTGGCAGCTGTCGAGACGCTTACAAATCTCAACATCGCCGAGATCAAAGAGATCAACCGGCAAATGTCTATCGGTGAGGCCAAGGCCCGGCGGGCGAAAAAGGAAATGGTGGAAGCGAATCTGCGACTCGTTATCTCGATTGCAAAGAAATACACGAACCGCGGCCTGCAATTCCTGGACTTGATTCAGGAGGGCAATATCGGCCTGATGAAAGCCGTCGACAAATTTGAATACCGCCGTGGCTACAAGTTCTCGACCTATGCGACCTGGTGGATCCGCCAGGCAATCACACGCTCGATCGCGGATCAGGCGCGCACGATTCGCATTCCGGTACACATGATCGAAACGATCAACAAGCTGAACCGTATCTCCCGCCAGATGCTTCAGGAGATGGGCCGCGAACCCCTCCCGGACGAGCTGGCCGAGCGCATGGAGATGCCGGAGGACAAGGTCCGCAAGGT